>NZ_LWMV01000192.1 GCF_001639295.1 Methanobrevibacter curvatus
AATATTTTTTTTCTTTTATTTGTTTGAATGCTTCTTTTATTATTGTTTTTGTGGATTTTGTTGATGAGTATTTGATTTCTGTGATTATTGTTTTGTCTTTTATTTTAAAGATTGTGTCTGCTCTTCCAGAGTAGGTTGTTACTTCACCTTGTGATTCAATTCCTAAAAAATAGAGGGCTACTAAGAATATTGCATGGTAGTATTTTTCATCGTCTCCTTTTAGTGGATATGATAGTCTGTGATATATGCTTTCTAGGACATCTATGAACCCTTTGGAATCTTTATTTAAAATACTTGTGTATGTTTTGTTTTTAAGTTTTTTTAAATTCCCTGTACTTAAATTTGTATAAGCCATTACAAGTCTACGGATTAGAGACTGTCTAACTTCATAGTTTGGAATGTCTAATGTGTATTCAATATCCCCATAATTATTCTTTATTTCTTTTATTGTTAGGTATCCTGTTTGAAATAGTAATGTTATAGGGTGAATATCTTCTATTTCAAAGGTGTCTAAATCATCTTCAGTTGCAGGTACAGGTTCGATTATTGGTTGAAGGTTGTTTTCTTTTTTAAGTAGTTCAATTAGAAATGTTGGTGTTCCACTGCTAAACCAATAGTTGGAAAATTTTCTCTCATCAAATAGTAATAATGTTGAAAAAGGATTATAAACCTTATTTTCACCATCCCAAGTATAACCATCATACCAATACTCAATTTTAGCTAATGTTTCTTCATAGCTAAGAGATTCTTCATTAGCTAAATTTTCAATATGTTCTTTAAAATACTCTTCTAGTTCAATGTGAGTGTAACCACAAATTGTAGCATAATCTTTATTTAATGTAATATCTTTAGGGTTGTTTAGTCCTGAAAATATAGATGTTGATGAGAATTTTGATATTCCAGTTATGAAAATGAACTTTAAAAATTCATCATTGGCTTTTAGAGATTGATAAAAGTTATTTAAAGTTTTTCTATTATTATTGGATATTTTGAAATTTGTTATATGGTCTATAATAGGTTTATCATATTCATCAATTAAAATTACAACTTTTTGTTTGAATTTTTTATTAATTTTTTTAATTAGTTCTCCGAATCTTTGTGGTAAAGTTTTTCTTTTTAGTTCCACTTCAAAATTTTCAGAAATATCATCTAAAAAATCGAATAAGGAATCTTCTAATTGATCTGAATTTTTATAAGCCATAGATCCAAAATCTATTTTAATCACAGGGTATTTCTTATTCCAATCCCATTTGTCATAGATATATAAGTTTTTAAATAATTCTTTGTTTCCTTCAAATAGTTCTTTTAGTGTACTGATTAATAATGATTTTCCAAAGCGTCGGGGTCTTGATAAAAAGTAAGGTTTCCCTCGAGTAGTCATTTTATGTATATATTTAGTCTTGTCAACATATACATATCCTTCTTCTCGTATTTCACTAAATGTTTGTATGCCTACAGGTAGTTTTTGCATATTATTTATCCCTTAATTTAGTTAAATATAATTATATATAAATGTTATATTTGTTAATAAAAATATAAATACTTTTCTTAAACTTTAGAATATTTAAATTATAATTAATAATAATATAATAATAATTGCATTTTTAGTAAATTATTAAATATTTTTTATCATAATTTTTCCCTAAATTCACAATCTATATCATTTTTTGAGAAGGCTAATGCTAAATAGATTGGATTTTCATCCTTGTATCTTGTATAATACTTTTTTTCTTTTATTTGCTTGAAAGCTTTATTTATTATTGTTTTTGTAGATTTTGTTGATGAGTATTTTATTTCTGTGATTATTGTTTTGTCTTTTATTTTAAAAATCGTGTCTGCTCTTCCTGAATAGGTTGTCACTTCTCCTTGTGAGTCAACCCTTAATAAATACAGAGCTACTAAGAAGATTCCGTGATAGTATTTTTCATCATCTCCTTTAATTGGATAAGATAATCTGTGATATATGCTTTCTAGGACATCTATGAACCCTTTTGAGTCTTTATTTAAAATACTTGTGTATGTTTTGTCTTTTAGTTCTTTTAGATTTCCTGTGCTTAAATTTGTATAAGCTTTTACAAGTCTGCGGATTAGGGACTGTCTGACTTCATAATTTGGAATGTCTAATATGTATTCAATATCTCCATAATTTTTGCTTTTCTCTTTTATTGTTAGGTATCCTGTTTGAAATAGTAATGTTGTGGGGTGAATATTTTCTATTTCGAAAGTGTCTAGATCGTCTTCAGTTGCAGGTATTGGTTGGATTATTGGTTGTAGGTTGTTTTCTTTTTTAAGTGTTTCCATTAGGAATGTTGGTGTTCCACTGCTAAACCAGTAATTTGAAAATTCTCTTTTATTAAATAGTAATAATGTTGAAAATGGGTTGTATACTTTAGTTTTTCCATCCCAACTGTATCCATCATACCAATCTTCAATCTTATTTACTGTTTCTTTGTAATTAAGCGATTCTTTTTTTGCTAGGGTTTCAATATGTTCTTTGAAATATTTCTCTAGTTCTCTGTGGGTATAACCGCAGATATTACAGCAATTTTCATCTAAAGTAATATCAGCAAGATTATTTAGTCCTGAAAATATAGATGTTGATGAAAATTTTGAAATTCCAGTTATGAAAATGAATTTTATAAATTCGTCACTAGCTTTTAACACTTGGTAAAAACTATTTAAAACATTACGATTCTCATCTGCTATTTCTAAATTAGTAATATTGTCGATTATAGGTTTATCATATTCATCAATTAAAATCACAATTTTTTGCTTAAGAGATTCATAGATTTCTTCAATTAGTTCACCGAATTTATCTGCTAATTCTGTACTTATTAAAGAAATTGAATATTTTCGAGCAAGACGATCAATAAAATTGTTTAAAGAAGATTCAAGAATCTCTGAACTTTTATAACTTAATTTTCCAAAGTCCAATACAATAACAGGATATTTCTTATCCCAATCCCACTTATCATAGATATATAATCTTTTAAAAAGCTTTTTATTTCCTTCAAATACTTCTTTCAATGTACTGACTAATAATGATTTCCCAAAGCGTCTGGGTCTTGATAAAAAGTAAAGTTTTCCCATAGTAATTAAATCATGTATATATTTAGTCTTATCAACATATACATATCCTTCTTCTCGTATTTCACTAAATGTTTGTATTCCAACAGGTAATTTATCCATAAGTTTCATATCTCCTACCATTTATATAATATAATAATTGTTTTTGATTATTTATATAATTATTGATTTAATTATTATATTTTAATTTAATTTATAAAATATCATTAAATTAGAGTAATAGAGAAATTAGAAAGGTCTGTTAAAAATAGCTTTTTTCAAAAAAAATTTCTTTTTTTACTAAACAAAGGATTTTTCTAAGATTTTGACAAACTGATATGAACTTTTGACCGACATCAGAACATAAAAAAAATTAAAAAAATTAAAAAAAAGATTAAAAAATAAAAGGATTAAAAAATAAAAAGATTAAAAAAAATAAATATAATTTTATTTTTTCTTTGTAAATATGGCTTTTATAGTAGTGGATTTACCTGCACCTAAATTTTTAGCACCAAAAGTCAAAATTTTACTTGCTTTATTATATTTATAGTAAGAAATTGAAGATGCAACTGCTTTAACATACTTTAGAGAAGAAGGAACCTTAAAAGTCCAAAATAGAGAGCCTTTAGCAGAACCTTTGTTTTTTATTGTAAATGTTCTTGTTACCTTACGACCAGAAGCAGAATCTTTAGACGAATAGCTAATTTTAGGTTTTTTAACTATGGTGTAGGTATAAGTAGATACAGCAGAGTTACCATCCCTATGAGCAGCATAAAATCTAATTTTAGATGTTTTAGTAATTGTTATAGATTTTGTGTACTTTTTATAATTTCCATTTCCTATTTTATAGTATATTATTCCATTATTTGCAGTTAAAACCACTTTAATGTCTTTATTATAACTTCCAGTCTTGTAGTTGGCACTAACTTTAGCTTTTGCAGGTGGTTGTTCATTAATGGCTTTGTTATTAACAATTTGGTTTGTAGAAACAGAAGACCTATTATAACCAGCATCACCATTAAAAATAGCTTTAACAACATAATTACCTGACTTTAATCCAGAAATAGATAAAGAAGCAACTCCATTACCATTAGTAACAATTGAATAACTCTTATTACTAATACTAACAGAAACAGTTTTACCAGACAATGCCTTAGAGTTAGAATCCTTCAAAGTAACCTTAATAGAAGCATTCCCACCCTCAACAATAGCTGGAACAGAAATAATAATAGTTGTATTCACTTTAATAGAAATTGGTTTACTATTAACCAATTGATTACTAGAAACAGAAGACCCATTATAAGCACCATCACCATTAAAAATAGCTTTAACAACATAATTACCTGATTTCAATCCAGAAATAGATAGAGTAGCTATTCCTTCACCATTAGTAACAACAGAATAATTCTTATTGTTAATATTAACAAAAACAGTTTTACCAGACAATGCTTTAGAACTAGAATCCTTCAAAGTAACCTTAATAGAAGTATTCCCACCCTCAACAATAGCTGGAGCAGAAATAGTAATAATTACATTTGTTTTAGTTAAAGAAACATCAATGTAATCTTGTTCATTAAAATTAGGAAGTAAATTAGAATCAGCTTGAGCACTATTATTCAATTTAAGCACAGAATTAAACTTAATCTCACCATTAGATGAAGAACCAGTATTTGTAACTTCTACAATAAAATGATTATTAGTAACTATATTAACCCCATTTACTGAATTATTACCCCACCAGTTATAATCAGCATTAACAACCCCATTAGAAACAAATAGATTGTTTAAAGTATTGTTAAAATAGTTGTTGGCAATTTTATTAAAACTAATATTGACAGAATAAGGAGAATTAACAAAAATTCCCTGAGAATTATTTATTATAGTAGATCCTGTAATGTTAATATCTCCAGTTTCTTTATAAATAGCACCACCAAAACTGGCATTATTATTAATAAAAGTAGAACAAAACACATTAAGGATATCCCAACAATAAATAGCACCACCATCACTGCTTGCAGAATTATTATTAAAAATAGAACCAATTACACTAAGATTAGCACCATTAAAAATAGCACCACCCTTACCACTTTCATAATTATTAGTACGTACCAAATTACTAGTAAAGACAGAATCATTTATAATGCTAATATCGCCACGAGAATAAATAGCACCACCACGCTCATATGCAGAACTATTAGTAAAATTAGAACCAATTATAGTAAGATTGCCATAATTGTCAATAGCACCACCCCAATATTTAGCATGATTATTAGTGAAAATAGAATCACTTACACTAAGATTTCCAGAACTACTTCTAATAGCACCACCATCACCACCTTTTGCAGAATTATTAGTAAAAATAGAATCATTGACAAGACTATTTGTACTAGAAATAGCACCACCACTACCACTTGCAAAATTATTAGTAAAAATAGAACCAATTACACTGATATTACCACTATCAATAGCACCACCATAATATGCGAAATTATTAGTAAAATCAGAATCACTTACACTAAGATCACCGTAATAAACATAAATAGCACCACCACTATCATTTGCGGAATTGTTAGTAAAAATAGAACCAATTACACTAGCATTACCTCTCGAAAAGTAGGAGGGATCAGGCTTAACATTGCTAGTTGGAATACCGTTAACATAAATAACAGTAATCCTAGGAACATACACATCATACTCGTAAATATAAATAGCACCACCACTACCACTTGCAAAATTATTTGTAAAAATAGAACTATTTACATTAAGATAACCGTGAAAAATATTTATAGCACCACCACTACCATTATATGCATGATTGTTAGTAAAAATAGAACCAATTGCATTAAAATTACCATAATTATAAATAGCACCACCACTACCATTTGCAGAATTATTAGTAAAAATAGAGTCAATTACACTAAGAGTGCCATTATTGTAAATAGCACCACCATTATCGCCATTTTTGTACCCATTTTTGAAAGTTAAGTTAATCAATGTAACATTAACTCCTGAAGATATATCAAAAAACCTATTTTTTCCTTGAGCATCAAGAATGACATTATTTTTAGATTGTCCAACAATTTTTAAATTGTGGTTGATTGTTATTCCACTGTTATTTTCACCATAATAAATGCCATTTTTAAGTGTTATTGTATCCCCATTATTTGAGCTATCAACAGCTGTTTTTAGACCACCAGTAGTGGTGGTGTCAATTGTTGTAGTTGTAGCATTGGCTGGAGATATTGTACTTATTGCTAAAATTGCTATTATTCCTATTAAAAAGCAAATTAAGACTTTGTCTTCGTATTTATTTATTAATATTTTAATCACTCCTATGTTTATTTTAAAAAAGTATTTTAAAATTTATAAAAAAAATTATAAAATTATTTATTTAATTATATTTCTGATTTTTTGGGTGTTGAAAATCATTGCGATTTTTTAGTTTTGTCCCCATTTTTTGAAATCATTATTTTATATAAAACAAAACTTAATTTATAAGCATTATTTATAATTTAAAATAAAAATCTTACATCATTGGAAAAAATACTGTAAATGTTAAAATAATTAATTATAATATTAGTATTTTATAAAAAAATGATGTTAAGATATTTATTTCTTATATAATTGTTAGTATATAAATTTAATTAAAAAATAAAACTGTTAGAAAACTTAAATAAACTAAAAAAAATAAATTACCCCCCCCCCAGGCATTAAAATCTAAAAATTACTTTAAATAGAAAATAAAATAAAATTAATGGAAATAATTATAAAATACAATAGAATAATAAGATAAAACAAATCAAAACAAGTCAAAGATATTTTTATATGAAATTTAATTTTTTAAGTACTAAAATAGAATTATGAAGAGTAGAAAAATATCCAGTTTTCAGTAGTCATATGTTAAGAAAATATCATGAATCTAATTTAATAAAAAAAGGAGATAATACTTATTGTTGCATAGGGATAATAGTACTTGATATCAAAACAGAAAAATACTTAGAATTAGAAAAAAAATTAAAAATACAGCCAAGGAATATGATTAATCAATAAAAAAATAAAAAATAAGAAACAGAAGAACTTAGGAGAGACATTGGCCATGCAAAAGAATTGTTAAGCAGAAAACTAAAAATATAAAATTATTTACATGTGTTAAAATAGAATGTATATTGTGATGAAATAATTACATATATTATCATATGTACTTGATTAAAAAAAGTGGTTAAAATATGGAAGTTAACACTAAAAAAATGAAAGAGCTCATGCATTATATTATCGATCGTTGCGGTCATAAAAATAATGTCGAAAAAACAGTTCTTTACAAAATCCTTTATTTTTCTGATTTTGATTACTTTGAACTAAATGAAAAATCAATTACTAATGAAACTTATCAAAAGTATCCAAGAGGACCAGTCCCTATTCATTTTGATGAACTTAAAAATGAATTAATCTCCGAAAATAAAATAACTGAAGAAATACAGCATGTATTTCCTGGATCCAAACATAAAAAATTTAATTATTATTCCAATACCAGCTCAAAAATCCAATATATCAACAATGATGAAATAAAAGTAATTGAAGTAGTTATAAACAAATTATCGAAGATGAATGCTCGTCAAATTAGCGAATATTCTCACAAAGACATGCCATGGAGAGTTGCATGGGAATACGATGACTTAGAATATGAATTTGTATTTTATAGAAGTGAGCCTTATTCTGTGAGAGATAATTAATGGCTAAGTACGATTTTGAATACCATCCCAAATTTTTAGACTAATGCAAAAGTTTATTCAAACAAGCCCAAATTATGTAACAATACCTAATTATGAAATCTGGAACTCATACATTAACTTATAAAACCTATAGATTTGAAAAAGGTGAAGTGGCTATAGATCTTGTTGAAAAATTGATTCATAATTATAGCTAATATAAATATTAATATTTTTTATTTAATAGAAAAATGTAAAAATAAATGTAGTTTAAAGATTTGAAAAATAAATATATTTTAATGTTTTTTGGTATTTTTAACTATGTGGAATTTAACTGATTTTTTACATGGTTTAATTTGGTAAAAAATAGTTATTTTTCTTTAAATTCATCTAATATATCTTTAAAAAGTGGTTGAAGTTGGGGAATTTCTTGAGTTACAGTTTTCCAAACTCTTAAACAATTTATATTAAAATATCCGTGTATTAATTTATCTCTCATTTTCGCCATTTGACTCCAAGGTATTTTATGGTGTCTTTCTTGTATTTCAGTGGGTGTGTTTTTTACTGCTTCCCCTATAATCTCTATAGATCTTATAACTGCATAAATAGTTTTATTATCTTGGCTAAACTCATCATAGTCCATATTTGTAATAAATTCCCTACTGTTTTCCATTTCATCATAAATGTCTTTTATAAAATCTTCAGCATCTCTTTTCATGGGTAAACAACCTCTTTTAAGATATGTTTACCTATTTTTGGTTTTAAGGCAGATTTTTCCACCAAATCTACTTCTATACCGAAAAGTTTAGTTAGATTTTCTTCAATATTGATATATTTTATTATTCCTACATTAGCATCTTTTTGAAACTCAACTAATATATCTAAATCGCTATCCATTCTTACATTGCCATTTAAGTAAGAACCAAAAATACCTATGGCTTTAAATCCATATTTCTTTTTCAGTTCTTTTTCATTATTTTTAAGGATTTGAAGAATTTCACTAATTGTTTTTAATTTTTTCATATTTTTCACCTAATAAATAATTTATAATTATATTTTTGTGATAGGTATTATATATTGTTTATTATTTTACTAAATTAACTAAAATTTTTTCTAATTTAGTTAATTGGATATTTAATAATTCATTTTTCTTTTAATAGTAATTCATTGATCTATTTTTTATAATTATTGTTTATAAGCAATTTATCTAAGATTTCAATATATCTTTCTCTTATTCTTTCTGGGTTTAATTTATAGTAACTTTCAGATATTGTATCTCTTTTTCTACCTTGTAAAGCATCAACCAAGGATTTATCTTCAATTGAAGTTGCATGGAGCTTTCTTAGAGCATTAGAACAGAAAAAAAATAATAGTCAACTTTCCCCCCAATTATTTAAATTATTTATCCTTAAAAAAAATCTATTCAATACATTTCTATTAATATCAAATAAAGAAGACTTTAAATTTAATTTTTTACGAGTTTTTAAATATTTAACTATTGCTTGAACAGCTTCATTACTACAACAAGTGTAATAGTATTAATATTAAATTTTTAATACAATTGAAATAAAGAATTAATTTAAATATAAATTTATTTCATTGAAGTGTATAGTAAAAGCAATAAAAACAATTTAGATTATAAAAGGGTTGAATCAGTTTTTAAATAAAAAAGAAGATATTGACATACATTATATGGAACTTATAAACATGAAAAATAAAAAAAATAAAAAATTATTCTTCAAATCTTAATCTTTTTATAAGGAAATCTTTATCTAAAGATAATAAAAATGAAGCTGCTTTAGGACCTTGTTTTTGGCCTAAAATCAATTTATAAATAGCTTGAAAAGCTTTTTGTGGTTTTAAATCATGTTTATGAATTACTTCATACATTTCATCATGTAGTTGAGTGGCATCATTAAAATCCTTAGATTCTAATAAACTAGCCAAATCATTTAAAAAGCTTTTTTGATTATCTGGAATCTCCACACGTGGAATCTTTTTCATAACCTGGAACTTTACAAATTTAGGACCATAAATATCTAGCCAATTTATAACATTATTCACTCTATTTTGGAAGTTTTCTAAATCAACATTATTTAAATTGGAAAATTCTTTTTCTTTAAAACTCTTAGATAATTGGGAATTTTTCTTTAAAATTTCAAATATTTTTTCTAAATCATTTCCAACTATTTGATAAGCAACTACAATGAATCTATAAGGAGGTCTGAAAGGAATATTTCCATTGTTATTTGTATTTTCATTAATGTTTTCATTGTTGTTTATATTTTCATTATTTAAATCAGATTTATTATCTAAATCATTACAATAAGTAGATTTTTTATTGATTTTAGAAATTTCATAGATTTTTTTGAACTTTTTATCTTCTTTTTCTGATGGTGCTTCCTCTTCATCAAAATAAACTTTTTCTACCTTATCAAACTGATCTATCAAATCTAAAAAAACCATTTTAGGAGAAAAATCTTTGTGTTTCATTGGTTTACTTCTAAAAATAAAATAATTTAAGCTTTCAGCTGGACCAATAGCTAACCATTGTTTTGGAGTAAAAAATACTCCTTGAGATTTACTCATTGCATCTCCGTCTAATGTGATCCATTCATAGGCAACAGGATAGGGAGCATCATAGTTAAAAATTTCTTTAGAAATTATTTTACTTACATCATAAGATCCACCACTTGCTGCATGATCTTTTCCAAATGGCTCACAGGTAACAGAAAATATTTTCCATCTTGCAGCCCATTCTACTCTCCAAGTAAGTTTTCCATTTCCAGATTTTATATCCATTTCACCGTCAAAACCACAGTCACATCGATATTTAACAATGTCTCCATCGAAATCATAGGCAAAAGTAGTGTTAACTCTCCCACATTTTTCACATATAGGATTGTAAGGTAACCAATCAGAAGCCAAAGGATGTTCTCTAAATTTGTTAAAAATTTCCCTAATTTTTTCACTATTTTCAAGGGAAGTTCGAATGTAATCATCGTACAAACCATCTTTATACATTTGAAAACCAGATTTTGGAGTTAATTCAATGCCAAAATCATCTAAAACATCAAATAATGGTTTTTCAAAGTGTTCAACAAAACTACTACAACATCCATCAGGACAAGGAATATTTGAATATGGCATGCCTAAATATTCATCATATGACTCAGGCAAAGGAAATGGAACCTTTCTTAAAGGGTCATGATCATCGGCTATCCAAATAGTCTCAGATTCTGCTCCCAATTCTCTTAACTTCTTTCCTACAGCATTTGCTATAAAAACATCACAGGAGTTTCCAATGTGAATTGAACCTGATATTGAGGTACCACTTGCAATTACATGCTTTTCTACATTCCATTCCTTTAACTCTTTAGCTATTCTTTCAATCCAATGATCCATTCAATCACCATAAACATATAATCATAGTAAATATTCTGATAAACTTGATAAAATAAAATAATAAAATTAATAAACTTAATAAACTTAATAAAAATGAAAAAATGAAATAATAAAATCTATAATGTTGTACAACAATTCGGAAATCGAGGTTTCTAAATTTAATTAATTAATAAATTTAAATTAGATTTATATATCTGTAATACATTTTATTATAAAAATAAATATAGATATTTAATAAAATTATATTTTAATTAATATTAATATCTATTTACTAAAAATAATTATTTTTAGACATTTAATTTTTATTATTCTTTAAAACAAACTTTTAAAAAAAGTTTGATCAAAAGATTTTCTCAAAAATATAAGAAAACTAATTTAAATAAAAGTTTTTTTGCAAATTATAATTATTTTAAATATTTATTTTTTATAAAAATAGGTATTAATACTTTATATACAATTTAACATATTTTAATTAAATATCTATTTTTACAAAGAATAATCATTACACCACATATAAACTAATAAAATTTATAAATTAATAAACTGATAAAATAATAAAATTTATAAAATTAATAAAGTAATAAAACTAATAATTGAAAAATGCTGAATATTACTAAAAATAAATGAAAATATTAATTATACAAAAAAATACAAAAAGTAACACAAAAAAAATAACAACAATATTAAAACCCTAAAGATGCTTTAATCTTTCTAAGGTCTCTTAAAAATGCCACTAAATGTGTATGTCTAATATGGGGCATTAAAACTATTCTAATGGCTTTAGGGTAATTTGAAATAGAAACCATCCAACCATCTTCTTTTAAAAGTTCTGCTAAACGGTTTGTATCTATTTTTTCATGGTAAAAAGCAACGATATTCAATTCTGGCTTTATAATTGGTTTAAAATTCTCTTTTTTCAATGCATCATATAAAAAATTTGCATTAACAAGACAATTATTTGCTAATTCCATATAACCCTCTTTACCCATTTCTTGCATAACTGCCCATGTAGCTGCAACAGGTGCACCTAAACGTGTTCCCACAATAGTTGATTGGCTTTTAGAAGTTAAATATGGTGAATCAATAGCTATTATATCTAAAAACTTTTTTTCACGATAAATAATACATCCTGCAGGTATTGGTGCAATTCCCATTTTATGTGGGTCTATTGTGATGGAAGAAACTCCTTCATTTGAAAAATCAAAATTTGGAAGTTCATAACCAATTTCTTTTAAAAATGGAATAGAAAATCCTCCAAATGCTGCATCAACATGAAAATAAATATTATTTTCAACAGCTATTTGAGAAAGTTCTTCTATTGGGTCAATAACCCCAAGCTCAGTAGTTCCAGCAATTCCTACAATAGCTATTGTGTTTTTGTTGATATTCTTTTTAACAGATTCAATATCTACCCTATATTCCTTATTTAAATCTGCTTCTACAAGTTTTACTTCTAACATATCTGCTGCTTTTTTAAATGAAAAGTGAGCAGACTTTGGAACTATAATTTCTCCTTTTTCAATCCCTTTTTCTTTTTTTGCAATATTTTTAGCAGAGCGAATAGCCATTAAATTTGCCTCTGTTCCACCAGTGACAATATTACCAAATCCTTTATCTAAAGATAAGAAAGAAGCTATTTCTTGAACTACCATATTTTCAATAGTACTAGTACCTTCAAATAAGCCAGGATCACCTAGATTAGAGTCTAAAAAATCCATATAAACTTTTTTTGCTAAAGGGTGAGTGGATGTACACATAGATCCTAAAATATGTCCATCTTCATATTTTAAATCCTTTGATTTATAGCCATTGAGTACTTTAAGAATAGATTCTTCATCTAAAGGTTTATCATTCATTTAAATTACCAGTAAAAAATTCATATTATATATTTATTTCAATATTTTTAATATTTTTATAAATATATTTAAAATATAATTATATAAAATAGTTTATAATAAAAATTTGAGTAAGAAATATACATTAAAAATTAAATTATATTAAACTTAAATTATATTAAATTAAATATTAAACTTAAATTTCAATATTAAATTAATGAATATTTTTTAATAAATTTAAAAAAAGAAAGTTATAAAAAAATTAAAAAAATAAATTATGAAATTAATTTAAAAATATTAAGATTAAACTAATTTAAAAAAATGAATTATAAAATGAATTATAAAATAGCTTACAAAATAACTTATAAAATTAATTTAAATAAATTAAGAGTTAAATTAACCTAAAATAAATTATATAAAATAACAAAAGCAATGCTAAAAATAACAAAAATCTTAAAAAGAAAATGATTTAATCAAATAAATCATCATCGTCGTTATTCAATGAAGCTCTTGCAGCATTCAAAATTAATTTTTGTTCTGCTCTTGCAACAGTTTTTCTAACAGCTTCAACTGCATCAGTGTTTGCTGAAACACTTGTAATTCCAAATTCAACAAGCTTTTCAACAATATGAGGTACACTACCTGCTTGACCGCAAATACTGGTTTTAACACCTGCAGCATTGCATTTTTTAATTGCATATTTTATTAATTTCATAATAGCTGGATGTTCTTCATTATAATGAGCCGCAACGAGTTCATTATTCCTATCTACAGCTAAAGAATATTGAGTCAAGTCATTTGTTCCAAATGAAATGAAATCTAACCCTACATCAATAAAATCTTCAATTGTAATAGCTGCTGCTGGAATTTCAACCATAATTCCAAAGTCAACATCTTTATGAGGAACTAATCCAACTTCAGTAGCTATTTCTTTTGCATGTTTAAGTTCATTAGGATGTTGGACAAGAGGTAACATTACACCAATGTTATCATATCCTTTATCTAAAAGTGTTTTAACTGCTTTAAACTCTGCCCTTAAGATATCTGGTTCATCTAGCTCTCTTCTGATACCTCTCCAACCTAACATAGGATTATGCTCATGAGGTTCATTTTCTCCACCTTTTAAAGTAATAAACTCATCTGTTGGAGCATCTAAAGTTCTGTACCAAACAGGTTTAGGATGGAATAAATCTACAACCTTTATAATATTTTCAACCAAAATTTTAACAAGTTCATCTTCATTGTCGTCAACTATAAATTTTTTAGGGTGAACACCATCAGTTAACATCATGTGTTCAGTTCTAAGCAATCCTACACCATCTGCACCAGTGGCTGCTGCTTTTGGAGCTGCTTCAGGCATACTTACATTTACTTTAACTTCGGTTACAGTGATAATGTCTGTTTGAGCATTTGTAGTTGTAGATAGATTTGTATTATCTTGGTTATTGTCTACAGCAAAAATACCTTCATAAATACTACCTCTTTTACCATCAACAGTGACTTTAGAATCCTCTACTAGAATTTCACTTGCATCTCCAGTTCCTACAACACAAGGAATACCTAATTCTCTGGATATAATAGCTGCATGGCAAGTAATTCCGCCTTCATCAGTAATAATAGCATTTGCTCTTTTCATTGCTGGAACCATATCAGGAGTGGTCATTATTGTAACCATAATGTCTCCATCTTTGATTTTATCTAATTCATCAATGTTGTTAATAATTTTAACTTCACCAGAGCCAAAACCTGGACTAGCACCTAAACCAGAAACCACTACAGTCCTATTTTCAAGTTCATTTTCACCAGAGCCAACTGAAGAATCAGAAACATCATTTAGTGTAGTTATAGGTCTTGATTGTAGCATGTAAAGTGTATCCTTATGAAATGCCCACTCAGTGTCCTGTGGAGCTCCATAGTGAGACTGAATTCTTTTTCCCATTTCATTAAGTTCGGTTAATTCCTCATCTGATAAAACTCTCTGTTTTTTCATTGAATCAGGAACATCTTTAATTATGGTATTTCCACCTTTATCTTTAACATACATTGTTTTTTTATCACCAATTGTAACATTTAAAAGTTTATTGGTCTTTTTATCAACATTGTATGTATCTGGAGTAACTGAACCAGAAACAACAGATTCACCTAAGCCCCAAGAACCTTCTATTAAAGCAACATCTTCACCAGTAGATGGATTTACAGTAAACATTACTCCTGCTTTTTCAGATTCAACCATTTCTTGGACAACAACAGCAATGTAGACCTTTGAATGGTCAAAGTTATTCTCTTCTCTGTAAAAAATAGCTCTTGCTTCAAAAAGAGATGCCCAACACTTTCTAACATACTCTACAACTTGTTCAGCTCCTTTAATGTGCAAAAAAGTATCTTGTTGACCTGCAAATGAAGCCTCAGGTAAATCTTCAGCAGTAGCTGATGATCGAATAGCTACTTCAACATCATCATGACCTACTTTAATTCCAAGAGCATTATAGCTTTCAGAAATTAAAGTTGATAACTCATTTGGTATTTCAGTTTCAATAATAAGTTGTTTAATTTTTTCTGCAACTTTTTGAAGTTTCTTAGTTTCATTAACATCAATACCATCTAATAATTTATAAACTTTTTTATATAAACCCGTGTTAGTCATAAAAATATCATAAGTTTTAGAGGTAATAACAAAACCTGGAGGAACAGGAATTCCTGCTTGAGTCATTTCTCCCAAGTTTGCACCCTTTCCACCAGCAATATCGATATTGTTCTTACCAATATCTTCAAATCTTGCCACAAACAATTTTTCACCAACCTTCAATTAGTTAAAAAATTATTTAACTAACTCTTCACCTTCGTCAATGACGACCTTACAGCTAACTGGAAACTTCATAGATGCCCTCTTTAAAGCATCTTTAGCATCAAGATAGTGCTTAGGATTAGTGTAAATAGAAAGTACTCTTTGATTTTTGCCAACAATAGCTTCAATACTGACTGATTTACCATAAGCTTTTCTCATACCATCTTGAACACGATCTGCACCTGCCCCCGTAGCCATTGGATTTTCTCTAACAATATGATGAGGATAAACCCTAATTTTCAAGTGATAACCTAATCTTCCTGCTCTTCTTTGCATGTAACGGTTAGAAGCAATCCTTGCAGCTTCTAATGAGTTGTGTGAAAGATGAGTAGGAGCCTTAACAGCCAAACTAACTGCTACAGGGAATTTTTCAGACAGGTTTCCCATATCGTACTGGACAATCCTAGAACCTGGTATTCTTCTAATATATTCTTTCCTTGTGTATGCTCGAACCATAAAATTCCTCCAAATAAAATATTAACATGAAATAAATATAAAACAAATATGAAAATAAATATAAAATAAATATAAAATAAAAATATTGGATAAAAAAGAAAAACTAAGATATTATTAAATTTAAATAAAGCTTATAATAATTAAACTCTAAGAAATAATTTAAAATTGATTTTTCTATTTAATTCAAATATCCAATATGTAAAATTAAAAATATCAATAAATTTATAAATAAATCATTAAACAAATACTAATAAATGTTTTTTATTATAAAAAAACTTGAAAAACAGCTTTAAATTGAATATATCAATTTATAATTAGTTTTAAAAAAAAATCAAAATTTAACAATTTTAATAAAAGTTTGATAATATTATAATATATATAC
>NZ_LWMV01000193.1 GCF_001639295.1 Methanobrevibacter curvatus
CAATAATAATTGTCAATAATTTTTAAAAATGACATTTAAAATAATATTTAGAATAGTATTTAAAATAATATTTAGAATAGTATTTAAAATAATATTTAGAATAATATTTAAAATAATATTTAAAATAATATTTACTATTTTAGTATTATTTCTTAAATGAGTTTATCCATTAGTTAGAATTTTATCTATTAGTTATTCTAAAAAAAATATATATAATCAAATATTGTAAATGGAGAATAAATGAAATTTATTAGTGTAGACAATGATGAAGAAGAACTTTCTTGTAAAGTCATGAAAAACATTAAGGCATCAAAGGACTTAGGATTACTTAGGTGTGTTCAATGTGGAATGTGTACTTCTGTGTGTCCTGCTGCTAAATTTACTGATTATAATCCAAGATATATGATTGAAAAAGTTCTTGAAAATGATAAATCTGTTGTTGAATATGAAGAAATTTGGAACTGTTTTTACTGTTATACTTGCCACAGTGTCTGTGGGGTAGGAAATAGTCCTTGTGAAGTTAATCAAATTTTAAGGCAAATAGCTGTTGATGAAGGGAAAGAAGACAAGTTTTTAAAGCCATTAGCAAGTTATGGGGAAACATTTTTAGATATTGGAATTGGTGGAATTCCTAAATCTTTTTTTATGGAATTACATAAAGATATTGAAGGTTGGTTAGATTTAAAGGAAAATTTAGATTCAATCCGTGAAAAATTAGACTTAGGTCCTATAAAAATGTCTGAAAAATCTATTGATGAGGTTAAAAATCTATTAAAAAACATAGATTTTGACAAAAGAGTTAAAAAATTAAAGAAATCCCATAAAAAGTCACAATAGAAGGAAAATTATGAAAACAAAGCATGCTCACCTTAATGAAGAAAAGCTATTCATTGAAGAAAATATTGTTAATGGAAAGAATATTGAAGAATCTATTAATGATGAAGCAAATGAATTTATTCCTTTCACCAATAATAAAGGAAAAAAAATCCCAGATAATGGAATATTACTCTTTAAAAGCTGTTTAATAAGCACAGAATATCCAGGTGTTGAATCTTCGACTAAATTTGTTTTTGATAAATTAGGGATAGAATACATAATAGATCATGACCAATCATGTTGTACTGGTTTAGGGCATTACAGTGATGTTTTTGACCAATATTCTACAACATTAATAGCTGCTCGTAATTTTGACATAGCCCTTAAGGATAAACATCCAAATATTGCTACAATGTGTGCTACATGTTATGCAATAAATAAAAAAGCTTCAAATATTTTAAATAATGATGATGAAATTAGAAATAAAATAAATAAAGTTTTTACTGACTGTGGTCTAAAAAGAAAATATGAAAAAGGTTCAATAGATTCAAAAAATAATATTTTTCATGTGGCTGAAATTATTTACAATAAAAAAAATGAAATAAAGGAGTATATAGATAAAAAACTTAAAAATCAACTTTCTAATTTAAAAATAGCTACTCATCATGCCTGTCACTACTGTAAAGTCCATTACAATGATACAATTGCTGGAGTAACAAATCCTAATATATTAGATGAACTTGTAGAGTCATGTGGATATAAGACTATAGGTTGGTTTAATGAAAAAAGAACTACATGTGGGGCAGGTTTTAGACAAAGATTTGTTAATAAAGAACTTTCTTTAAGTGTTACAGAAGAAAAGCTATTGTCCCTTTATGAAGAAGATGTAGACATTTTAATCCATATGTGTCCTAACTGTCATATGCAATTTGATAGATACCAACCATACATTTCAAAAAATAAAAATAAGCCATTAAAAACTATGCACCTTAATATTGTTCAATTCATAGCTATTTTAATGGGTGCTGATATTGAATCTGTTGTGGGAATACAAACTCACACAGTGAAAATTAAATTTTTAGAAAAAAGCGATTAAAAAAACTTTTTAAAAAAATTAAATGAAAAAACTAGTATTTAAAATAAAATTTATCATTCATAATTCAAGAAAAATTATTTATCGAAAAAAAAAACAATGGGTTGACTATGAAGGAGAAAAACAAATCTGATTTACGTGTTGGAGTATTTATTTGTAGATGTGGAGGAAATATTTCGGATAATGTAGACATTGAAATGGTTAAAAATTCAATTTCTGCTGAATGTATTGTTGAATTTGAAAATCTTTGTTCAATAAATGGAAAAAAAGCTATTCGCGAAGAAATAATTAGTAATAAATTGGATAGAATTGTAATAGCTTCCTGTTCTCCTATTTCTCATGAAAAAATATTTCAAAACTATGTAAATCCTTTAAATCCTTATTTGATGGATATGGCAAATTTAAGGGAACAGTGTTCTTGGGTTCATAATAAAGATGAAGCAAGCTCTAAAGCCATTTCTTTAATAAATGCATCTATTGAAAAGGTTAAAAAATCTCATTCTGTTAGTCCTATTGTTTGTCAAACTCCTGAAAGTGTAGCTATTATTGGTGGAGGAATATCTGGAATTAGTGCTGCATTATCAATAGCTAAAGGAGGAATTAAAGCATATCTTATTGAAAAAGAGTCTACTATTGGGGGAAATATGGTAAAAATTGGTAAAGTTTTCTCTCCTGTAAAAATAGCTGAAGAATGTGGTTTATGTTTACTTAATCCTCTTATTAATGATGTTGCTTGGAATGAAAATATTGAAATTTTAACTAACAGTGAAGTGATTAGTGGAAGTAGACAATCTGGAACATTTAACCTTGTTTTAAAACAGAAACCAACTTACATAGATGGAAAAAAATGTATTGCATGTGGAAAGTGTAATGAGCTCTGTCCAGTGAATGTTTTAGATGAATTTAATGAAGGATTGTCCTATAGAAAAGCTATTTACAAGCCATTTTCACAAAGCTTTCCAGATTCATATACCATTGACATTGAAAACTGTATAAAATGTGGGTCTTGTGAAAACGTTTGTAAAATGGGAGCTATTAACTTTGATGATGAGGAAGAGATTAAAGCTTTAAATGTAGGTTCTGTAATCTTAGCAACAGGTCATGAAATATTCAATCCAAGCTTAAGACCCGAATATGGTTATGATAGATATGAGGATGTAATAAGTCAAAATGAGCTTGCAAGGATAATGGGAGTAAATGGTCCAACTAAAGGAGAATTACTTACCTTATCTTCTAAAAAAAGACCAAAAAGAGTTGTAATGATTCAATGTGTAGGTTCTCGTGATGAAAAGCCAGATGGTCATAAATATTGTTCCAAGGTTTGTTGTATGGTTGCTTTAAAAAATGCTAACCTTATAAAACATAAATATCCTGAAACAGACGTAATATTATGTTATACTGATATGAGAACTCCTGGAATGTATGAAAAATATTATAAACATTGTCAAAACAATGGAGTTCGATTAATACGAGGTAGACCTGGTGAAATAATAAAAAATTCTGAGGACAACTTAGTTGTAAAGGTAGAAGACACTTTAACTAAAGAATTTATTGAAATTGAAACTGATATGGTAGTTTTGTCCTTGGCTATGGAACCTTCAAAAGGAACAGTAGAAATAGCTAAGCTATTGGATGTAGGCTTAACTGAAGACTTATTTATTAAAGAAGCCCATCCAAAAATAAAACCAGTCACCACTGACATAAGTGGAGCTTACGTTTGTGGAACAGCTCAAGGTCCAAAAGACATTACTGAAAGCATTATGCAAGCTAATGCAGCATCATCAAAAGTATTTGAACTAATGCACAATGGTATTGAACTTGAGCCATTTGTAGCAGAAATAGATAAAGATTTATGTACAAACTGTGGAGAATGTATTGACTCCTGTAAGCATAAATCAATTTTAACAATAGACAACGAAATTGTAATTGATCCAATGTCTTGTTCAGGTTGTGGAGAATGTTTAAGAGCTTGTAAAGAGTCAGCTATTTCAATTCAAGGTAATATAAGTGAAAAAATTTATGCTACTATTGATGGTATTTTAAAAGATAAAAAAGAAGATGAAAGAAGAATCATAGTATTTTTAGATCAAATAGGATACACAGCAGCTGATAACATTGGAATTAATAGATTAAGCTACCCAAGCTCTATTAACATAATTAAAGTCCATTCCATTAACAGAGTTTCTCCAGATCACATAATCCACGGACTTAAAAATGGAGCAGATGGAGTGTTTATAGGAGAATACCCTGGAGATTTAATGTATGAAAAAGTAGAAAAGAAAATAAATAAGCTTAAAGATTACATTAAAGAACAAGGAGTAAATCCAGAAAGAATTCAATTCTCTAAAGTTTACATTCCATACTTTACAGGTTTAGCAAAGAGTTTTATTGAATTCGATAAAAAAATAGAAAGCTTAGAAGAACCTTTTTTTAAAAAAGGTTCCTCAAAAAATAAAGAATGCTAATTTAAATAAAGTTATTTTACTAATTAGAAGAACCTTTTAAAAAAAGGTTCATCAAAAGGTTTTCTCAAAAATAAAGAAAAATAATTTAAATAAAAGTTTTTTACTAATTAGAAATAAATAAATATTGAATATCTTATTAAAATTTTAGATAAAAACAGTACATAATTATTATAATGGATGATAAAAATGTTAGATAGTACTGAAGCTATTTATAAAGGAATTAAATCCTCAGGAATTAATTTTATTGTAAGTGTTCCTTGTGTAAATCTTAAAGAGCTTTTAAAGATAATTGATGAAGATGAAGAAATTATTCATGTCCCAGTAACTCGTGAAGAAGAAGGATTAGGAATATGTGCTGGAGCATTTATCTCTGGTAAGAAAACAGCTATTTTGATGCAAAACTCAGGACTTGGAAATTGTATAAACGCTTTAACCTCCCTTTATGAATTATATTCATTCCCATTAGTAATGATAATCAGCCATCGTGGAACAGAAGGGGAACCAATTATTGGTCAAATTCCAATGGGAAAATTCACTACAAAGCTTTTAGATTCATTGGATATTTATAATGAAAAAATTACAAGCCCAGAAAAAAGTTTTAAAGCCATTAGCACTTCTTGGGAAAAATCAATTGAAAATAAAAAGCCAATAGCTTTTTTATTTGAGATAAGTTACTGGTGAATGCAATAATAGCTTAATAATTTTTTTTAAAATTAAAAAATGTTTTAAATTAATAAGTTCTTTCATTAATGTTTTTTTTTTAAAATTAATATTCTTTAAAATTAATTTTTTTAAATTAACATTTTTTTAATTAAAAAACTTTTACATATGGATAATATTTTTATATAAATATATTCAGGAATAATCTATGAATACAATTTATACTATTGGACATTCAGTTTATGAAATTGATTATTTCATTAATTTATTAAACAAATATGAAATTAATTTAGTCTTGGATGTTAGAAGTATTCCATATTCTAAACATACCCCTCAATTTAATAGAGAATTGATTAAAAAATCTCTAGAAAATAAAGGAATTAGATATGAATTTTTTGGAGATGTTTTTGGAGCTAGACAAAAAGATCATGCCCTTTTTAATGAAGAAGGAATTTTAGACTTTGTTAAATTTAAAGAACTTGATTCATTTAAAGAGGCTTTAAATAAAGTTATTGAAAATATTAATCTATTAAATATTGTTATAATGTGTAGTGAAAAAGAGCCATTAGATTGTCATAGATCTATTCTTATTTCAAAAGCTTTTTCAAATCATGGTGTTGAAGTGTATCATATTTTAGACAATGGAGAGTTAGAATCACATAAATCTCTTGAAAATAGGCTTTTAGATTGTTATGGTTTTCCACAAAAAACTCAAGTTTCTTTAGATTTTTTTAAGGAAGAAAAAGAGATAAATTATTTGAAAAAAGCATATAAAATGAGAAACCGGGACATTGGGTATGTATTTTTTCAAAATAAATAAAGAAATAAAAAAATAAGAGAAATAAATACTGATAAAATATGTGATAAAATGAAAAGATTTGATGCAATAAAAAAAATCATGGAAAACATTTCTAATGAGCTTTTAATAGCTAACATAGGATTTCCCTCAAGAGAATTATATGAGATATGTGATAGAAATGAAAATTTTTATATGTTAGGCTCAATGGGACTTGCTTCTTCAATAGGTTTAGGTTTAGCTTTATCTCAAGATAAAAAAATCATTGTTTTAGATGGAGATGGTTCTACTTTAATGAATTTAGGTTCGCTTGTCACAATAGCTAATCAAAACCCTAAGAATTTTATTTTAATAGTCTTGGATAATCATGCTTATGGATCCACTGGTAACCAAGAGACCTACACTAAAAATACTAATCTCTTAAAGATTGCTAAGTCTGCTGGTTTTAAAAATGTATTTAATTATAATACAATTAATTTTAAAGATTTATTATCAAAGAATTTAATAGAATCAACATTCATACATTTTGAAATAGAACCCGGAAATGCTGATGTAGGAGTAATAGATTTATCGCCTGATGAAATTAAAAATAGGTTTATTAAAGCTGTGAAAAACCCATGATTTATTTAGGAATAGCTATTTTAAAAATAAGTAAATAAATAAGTAAACAAATAAGTAAATAAGCAAATAAATATTTATTTATTCTTTTTTTAGTTAATTTATTCCATTAAATCTTATTTTGAAATAAAATATTACTTTATTTTTATAAGTGCCTTATTTTTATCATTTATTTTAGAAAATCTAGTCAATTTAGACAATTTTAATTTATTTATAAATTATAAAAAAATTATTTTCTGATTCGAAAATTGTATTAAAAAATTCTTAAATTGATAGAGATTATAAAAAATTATTTTCAATTTTTTAAAATGAGATTCTCTTAAAGATTAAATTTCTTCTAAAGACATTAAGATATTGTGTCTTGTAAGTATTCGTCTAAATTTCCTTCTTCTATGGAAATTATTTCTGGTAAGTTTCCTATTGTTCCTATAGAATCATTAACAACTATTAAACCACCAATAAAATGTTTTTTAAATCTTTTAGCTTTTTCTAATCCTTTTTCAATGGCTTCATCATCTTTTTTTCCTTTTACAGCATTGGCTATTGATGTTGCAAGGGTATCTGCAATACTTGCCTTTCCTGCGATAATAGAAACAAGATCTGCTCTTCCATAGCTAAATGAATAGCCTACAGTTCCTGAAGATGAGCATAAACCATAGGATTTATTTGAGGGTTTAAATTTAAAAGCTATTTTTCCTGAAATATCTGAATTTCCAGCATATATTCCACATATAACATTTTTATCCTTGTTTTGATTTATAAATGCAATATCTCCACCATTGTTAACAATTGAATACCTTGAACCCTTTTCAATTAACTGTTTAAGGGAAAATTCAGATACTGTTCCAGCAACAGCCCCCATAGGTCCTATTTCAGCTATTTCGCTTGCTGTAGACATAACTTTAACTATTTCTGGACCTTTTTCAAATTTAACGGGACTATGAGATTTTAAAAATGAATTATTTATTTTGCAGTAATTTTTTATCTCACTACGTCTTTTAAGAACACATTCTTCAAGAAAATCTGGATTTACATCTGAACTTATTTTCAAAATTGTTTCTTCAATTTCTAAGCTTTTATTGTACATTTGATCATGGAATTAAATGAAATTTTTTTAAATTTTTTTATTAATTATTTAAATTTTATTAATTTTTTACATTTTTATTTTATTTTCTTAAACTTTTATATTGCCTCTTTTTATAGGTTTTAGATCTTTAATGCTTATAATATCCTTATAAATATTAAATCTAGGTCTTCTTCCTTCTTTTTGCTGATCTCTTAATGTTTGATTTGCATTGACTTTATGATTATAAATATCCTCATTTTCAATTAGATAAATATCAAATTTTCCATCCCAAAAACCATTTACATAAAAATCCATAAAATAGATTTTATCCCATTCAGATTTTGGTCCAAATGAAGTCAAATCTGGTATTTTACTAGCACTTTTAACTTGTATTCGTTCATTTTTCTTAGGACTGTAACAATCAAATGATGAGTTTGCTTTAGAAATGTTAGCTGTTAATCTCCAACAATCCATTTCTAAACAAAATGCCCCTTCAGAAAGCCCTTCAGGAATATTCACAATCCTAGACCTTATTTTACCGAGATCTTCGCATAATGTTCTCCAATTTTCATAAATGTTATTAAAGATTTTTCTATCTTTTTCTTCAAATTTTTGAACTTCTACTTCAAATTCTCCTTCTGGAAGAATAACTTTTTCAATTTCAAATTTCATTTTATCACAATTTAATAATTATATGTTAATATTTATTAAAAATGATAAAAATATTTTTCCATAAAAAAATAACAAACATCAATAAAGTTAATCATTTATATTAGCAAATATCTCATGAACTGTTTTTGAAATCCAATAACTTGCAATTGGAGGAACAGCTTCACCAATTTGGGCTCTTACTTCACTAGAACTGCCATTAAACAAATAATTATCTGGAAAAGTTTGTAATCTTGCCCTTTCACGATTTGTGAGTCCTTGACGGTTATAAAGATAATGGTATCCTCCAGTTCCTCCACCACCATAAGCAATTACTGTAGGTGAAGGCTTTAAAGGGTGTAATCTTCTATAAATATTACTCATCAACCCTTTTACACTCCAAGGAGTATTTTTAACAACTTTAAAGTTGTAAAATGGAGGTATATGCTGCATTCGCTCTTTAACTTTTTTATTTGCTCGTGGGAGGTTATTTGATTCATCTACAAACGTTTGATTGTAAATAGGCCTTAAATAAAATCCTAAAATCTTTAAAATTTTATCATGCTCATCCATTGCTTTTTTAAATTCTTCTTCATTAAATTTTTCAATATTATTATATTTACAATAATCTGTTAGAATATTAAAGCTTAAATTAGAATATTCTTTATTCCATTTTTCTGCAACTTCATTATTTATAGTTTTTGTCGCATCCTTATATTCTTTCATTATATTGGCATATTTATTTTCTAAATTGCCTAAAGAGTTTCCTTCAAAGATTTCTAAAGCTGTTAAAGGGTAT
The DNA here is from genome assembly GCF_001639295.1 of Methanobrevibacter curvatus. Classification (GTDB taxonomy): domain Archaea; phylum Methanobacteriota; class Methanobacteria; order Methanobacteriales; family Methanobacteriaceae; genus Methanoflexus; species Methanoflexus curvatus. The sequence continues at coordinate 8,962 of NZ_LWMV01000193.1, forward strand.
TTTATTAAGAGAGAATTGTTCAAATATTTATTAATGATTTCATTTATTTCAAAAACATTTTTGATATATTTGGTTTTTACTCCAATGATTATTAACCTTTTTCTAGATTGTGGTGCCCCTAAATTTGAAATATTTAAAACATTATTGTATACTAATGTATATCCTTCTTTTTGAAAGTCTTTTTGAATTGCTTCATAAGCTAAACCATTATTTGCTGAAATCATTCCTGGAACATTTTCAAAAACAAAAATTTTTGGATTTGAAGATTTTACAAGTCTTAAATATTGTTCATATAATTTTCCCCTTTTTACTTTAAAACCTGATCTTTTTTCTGTTCCTCTAAGAACACTGAAGTCCTGACATGGAGGACCTCCAATAATAACATCAGAATCATGTTTAACTTTTAAATCATGAATGTCTCCACAAATTCCTACATTAGTTTGTTTATCGTATTCAGATAAATCTAATAATGGAATACCTATATTTTTTGTGTATGTTGTTAAGTGAGGTTCTAAAATTTCATTAGATAAAATTAAATCATAATCTCCATTATTATGAAATCCCCAGTCCAATCCCCCTGCACCAGTAAAAAGAGTAATTAATTTATGCTTCATAACCATCCCTCTTTTTGTTTTATTGATGTTGATATCACACTTTTTTCACTTAACCATGCTATAACCATATTTCTAATAATTTCAGAATCGGAATTACCCATAGTCCCCTGAAATTTTCTTATTATTTCAAGTTGTTCATGAGATAATGAAATGTTTACTCTTTTAATGTCTGCCATTGTAACACCTATGTTACATATTTGTAACAATATGCATATAAATGTTTCTATTTTTATTTGGATAGCTAAAAAATATAAATTTTTTTATAAAATAAGATATGATTTTTTTATTTAATGAAATAAACTATAGTTTATATTGGAAAATTTAAAAACAAATTATAAAATAATTATAATTTAGGTTTATGCTAATAAAACTACATATTCATATATATCTAGGATTAATAAGTCATTATTTTTATCAAAAATAAATTTATCAATCCATTTTTCTGCAAATGGCTTTTTATCTACATTTTCATAAAATAATCTTTCAAAATTTTTTATTAAAAATTCTTCATCCACAATAAACTCTGTAGATAATTCTTTTTTTATAGTTCTCCAAATTTGTTCAATTGGATTAAGATTAGAAGAACACGAAAATAAATGCATAACATTTATGTTAAAATATTTACAAGTTTTTTTAATACATTTTTTTAACTTTTTCGTATTTTATTTAGCATAAATAAAATGTTAAACATTAATTTTAAACTTTTCGATTTAAATCATATATAATATTATTCAAAAAATAGAAAATAATATGATTTAAAATAATTTAATTAAGTCTAATTATTAGAAACTCCCAGTTTATATTAATTATTTTTTAAATTTAAAAGGTCTCTAAGTTCATCAGTACTCATTTCTGTTACAAAGTTTTCTCCTGCACCAATAGCAATTTCAGCTAGCTCTTTTTTATCAACTAACATTTTATTTATTCTCTCTTCAAATGTTCCATTACTTATAAACCTATATACAAAAACATTATCTTTTTGACCTATTCTATAAACTCTGTCTGTAGCTTGCTCTTCAACAGCAGGATTCCACCATAAATCAAAATGAACAACATGTGATGCATTTGTAAGATTTAAACCTGTTCCTCCAGCTTTTAAAGAAACTATCATAATTTTACTAATTTTTTTATCATTAGTTTGAAATTCCTCAATCATTTTATCTCTAATTTTACGAGTTAAACCACCATGATAAAACAAGACATCATTTTTAAATTTGTCTTCGAGAAGTTCTTTTATAATGTTTCCCATTTGTACAAATTGAGTAAAAATAATAATATTTTCTCCAGTATCACCAATATTTTCTAATATATCAATTAACATTTCCATTTTACCAGATTCTTCAATTCCAAATTTATCTGATTGTGTAAATTGAGAAGGATGATTACAAATCTGTTTTAAGGAGTTTATTAATTTAAAAACAAGACCTTTTCTTTGAATCCCCTCTGATTCTTCTATTTCTCTTAAAGTTTTATTAATTATATCTTGATATAAAGCTGTTTGTGTTTTACTAAGTGAACAGTAACATTCCGTAACAATTTTATCTGGCAGGTCATGAATAATAGATTTATCAGTTTTCATTCGTCTTAAAATAAATGGAGATGTGATTTTTTTAAATCTTTCTAAAATTTTAGAGTCTCTATCTTTTTCAATAGGATTTACAAAATTCTTTTTAAAATTTTTAGAACCTTCTAAATATGATTTATTACAAAAATCAAATATACTCCAATATTCTATTAATCGATTTTCAACAGGTGTTCCAGTTAAAGCTATTTTACTACTTCCATTTAAATGTTTAACCATTTGTGATTGCTTAGACAAAGGATTTTTAATATTTTGAGCTTCATCTAAAACTATCATAAACCAGTTAACATTCTCAAAATCTTCAAAATTAGTTCTAATCATGCCATAAGAAGTTATAATTATATCAATACTGGGATTTATAACTCTATTTTGCCCATGGAATATTTCATTAGATAAAGAAGGAGTAAATTTTTCAATTTCCTTTTTCCAATTAAAAAGAATAGCTGTTGGAGCAATAACTAATACTTTTTTATTCTTTAACAAACCATTATTTTTAAAGTGAAGAATAGTCGTTAAAGTCTGTAAAGTTTTACCTAATCCCATATCATCAGCTAAAATACTTCCAAAGCCAGTTAATATATTTTGAACCAACCATGAAAAGCCTATTTTTTGATATGGTCTTAACACCCCATTTAAATTATGAGGTATATCAATATCCCCATAATTTTTTATCTTTTCAACTACTTTTAAAATACTCTCATCTACTTCAACATCATTATTTTCATAGCTAGACGATAAAACTGTTTGAAGTAGTTGATTATTATTCAATTTGTTAGGTATTCTCTTAATTTTTTGAGATATATCGTCAGTTTCCACACTGTCTACAATATAACATTTATTATCTATTTTAATAAACTGAGATGAATTTTTAACTAATTTTTTGAACTCTTTAAGTGTAATCTCTTTATCACTTATAGCTACTTTCCAATTAAAATCAACAAGGGATTCTAAATTTAAAAGCCCTTTTTTATCCAATTGTGAATTTTTACGAGAGTTCATATTTGCAATAAGTTTTGGATGTGTAATTTCTTCTAAATTTTGAGGAAGTTTAACTTTAAAATTTAAAATATTTAATATTGGAATAATTTCTAAATAAAATTCTCCAAACTCAGAAAGAGTATAAGTTATTTTCTTATCTTTATCTAATAAATCATTTATATCTTCGAAATATTCTTCTAATAATTCTATTTCAGATAGTATTTTAAAATTATAATTAATATCTGATTTTTTAAGGGCTTCTTTTAGAGAATCAAATTTTTCTGATTTAAGATCAATGATAAAAGTCTTATCTTTTTCTTCTACATTTACAAATAAGTCATGATTCATTTCAAAGGAAGATAATTTAGAAATCCATTTATTAACTAAGATTATATCCTCTTTTGAAAACTTTTTAATTGTTCCTTTAAAGAATAGATTATAAACATTAGTGTTTATTTCAATATTTGATTTTTTGCTATCTCTTAATTCATGAAAACTTAGTAAATTTCTTTCTTTAATTATAACCTTTAAAAAAAGACTTAAAAGAATTTTAGTCTGCTCTTCCTTGGATATCTCTTTTTCATTAAATGATATTAAATCCAAAGGACATATATCAACTAATTTTTCAAATATTTCATTTATTTCCTCGTTAAATAATCCTGGAATCCATCTAATTAAAAAATGATTCTTTTCATTTTTTAGTAGCTCTGGAATTATAGCTACTTTTTCAACTAATTTTCTAGCGAATTTAAAGAGAGCATATGAAAATTGGATGTTGTAGTTATATTTAGAGACTTCCTCTTTTGGAATCCCATCAAAAAAGCAATACATTCTATTTTCCATATTTTGAGTATATTCAAGACTAGTGACTCTTGTTATTTTATAGTTTTCATTTATATTGATTTTAAATCTTTTAAATTCATTAGTTTGACTCCAAATATCATTAAAGCTATTTTTTATTGATTTTTTATCTATTTTAAAATTATAATTGTCTTCTAGAAACATTTTTAATTCTGTTTTTGAGTTATATTTAGACCAATACTCCATATTTTTAATAAGAATTTTTCTGAAGTTACCTTTAAAAAATTCTGTTCTGTTTGAAACTAGTAATTCAATCATGTTTTTTAGGCTTGGTATTTTGTTAAAATCAATAGCTTTTAAAATTTCAGCTTTATTTGATTTATGCTTATCCTCCTTAGTTTCATCTTTATTAGAACATATATCCTTTATTTTTTTAATTTCATTAGTATTAATTTGCTTATGTTCTTCTATTATGCTATCTATATTAAATCCTTTAATTTTAAAGAGTAAAAGAGGATTTTTATTAATTTTAAATCCAAATGAATAAAACATAGCCATATTTTCATCACAATAGCCCTTTGAACCATTACCAACAAATTCTAATTCTTCAATTGAATTAGGGATTAAATTTATGCCTTGTTTATTTAAGTCTTCAAATAATTTTTCAGGTAATTGATTTTTTGAAAGTTTTATCAAATAAAATGAGGAATTTAAAATAGTGTCTTTTATAATATTAGTTTCCCAGGGTGTCTGATAATTGAAAAAAATTGAAGAAGTTTGGTATGCTATTTAGTATGTTTAGAGTATATTACATTAGTATTTTATAAAAGTACAATTTATTTGGTCTTTAAAAACAATATTCTAAAAGTTAATCTTTTAATTTTAACAATGAAAAAAAATCCACAATGCTTATTATCATTAAAAAATTGACTTTATGGAAAATAGTTTAAATTAAAATATAAGGATTTTATTAAGCTTTTTTAAAAATTAAAACTAATTTCATCTGTACTTTTAGAAAATCATAATGTAATTATCTCAAAACATCTTGAACAATTTATTAAGCTCTTAATTTTTTCATATAAATCAGACACCCTGTTAGTTTCCTTTTCATTAAATTTTTTAAATTTAATTGAAGGGTTGAAATTTTCCCCAAAAAAAGACCTATCATATTCTAGATCTAAAATTTTATTATCTTTTATTTTATAATCTGATTTGCTTCGAATTAGCTTTTCATAGGATTCTTTACCACGAAAAAACTTTTTTTCTAAATCTTTATTGTTAATAAGATCAAACCATCTTATTGTCCACCAACTTCTCAATTCAATAACCATTTATTTCCTCAAAAAACTATTTAAAAATTATTTAATACTGGTTGATCCAAAATAATCTTACTTTTCCATGAATGACTTTAAACTGAACCCACTCTCTAGAACTCTCTTCAACAAATTATTTTTCATATTTTGCTCTTTTTTCAGAGAACAATCAATATACTGCTTATAGACCAATTTTCAATATTTTTAAACCCACCATCAAGAAAACATCCAGCATAGTTATTTCATATATTTTCTAATTAATGAAATGCCATAAATGCTTTGATTTTTATTTAGATAGCTATAAAATATAAATTTTTTTTATAAAATAATATATGATTTTTTACTTAAGAAAGTAAACTATTTTTCTAACTCGCTAACATTACAAGTAAAATTATAAGCAAAGTTAGGGCAAGAACAAGCATGAATATGAATGTAATTAGCCAATGTATTTCCAATAGCTATTCCATCAAGACCATCTACTATTCCTCTACCTCGTTTAATATCAAAGGCAAAATCAGCACCTGAAACAGTATTTAGCTTAGTATAATGGAATTCATGGCCTCTAAATAACTCTCCTTTGTTTGCAATTAGGCTGTCCATTTTAGATTCAGCTATTACATAAGATAAACCTTGAACCTTATCTGTCATAACTGAAGGGTGTGGAACAACATTACACATCTTAGCTTCATCAATAGCTTGTGACAAATAAATTAATCCCCCACATTCGCCATATATTGGATTTCCTTCATTGTGGAATTTCTTTATTGAATCTCTCATTGAGCTATTAGCTCCTAATTCCTTCTTAAAGACTTCAGGATAACCTCCACCAATGTATACTCCATCAGCATCAGGAATAGCTTCGTCTTTAAGTGGTGAAAATGGGATGATTTTGGCATTGTTCTCTTCAAGTGCTTCTAAATTCTCTTTGTAGTAGAATGTAAACACTTCATCTAATGCAACAGCTATTTTAACCGAAATTTTATTTCCTTTCTTCCATAGATAATCAATTTCACTGTTATTTCGTAAATCTTCATTTTTATTAAACTGATCATTGATATAATGATATTTTTTATGGTTGTTATTATTTTTATCATTGTTGCTAAGACTATTCTTAAATTCTACATCATTATTTAATTTATCCTTATTTTTAGCTATTTCTTTAATTAAATCTAAATCAAGATTTTCAGATACAACTTCTCCCCACAAATCAATACTTGATTTAATTCTATCCCTTTCAAGAGCTGGAACAAGCCCTAAATGTCGCTCTTCAGTAGCTATTTTATTATCTCTTGGAATGGCTCCAACAACTACAGTATCAGTAAGCTTTTCAATGGCTTCCTTAGCTTTTAAGTAGTGTTTTTTTCCTTTTATTTTATTTAATATTACTCCTTGAATGTTAATTTCAGGATCTAGATTTTTAAATCCTAAAACAACAGCAGCTGCACTTTTAACCAAGCTTCGCCCATCCATTATTAAAACAACTGGAGCATCTAAGACTTTAGCTATTGATGCAGAATTTCCTACATCTTCAATAGGGCTTATTCCTTCGTATAATCCTCTTACGCCTTCAATTACTCCTATTTTTGATTTTGATTTGTCAATTCCTCTTTTAAATAGCTTTTGAATTTGAATATCATTCATAAAAAAAGAGTCAAGATTTCTGGAAGGGTTTCCAGTAGCAACTGAGTGGTATGTTGGGTCAATGTAGTCTGGTCCAACCTTAAATGGTTGAACATTCATTTCATATGAGAGTGCTTTCATTATACCTGTTGAAATTGTTGTCTTTCCAACAGCACTACCAGTCCCAGCAAGAAGTAGTTTCATAATATTATTTGTGTTGATATTGTATTTATAAATTTATAAAAAAGAAGAAAAATTAACAAAAACTGATAAAAATTAATAAAAATCACATTCATGGAATAGTTTTTATATTTAGTAATTTTTTTTGAAATTATCATATTTTTAATATAAAGCTATTTAATATTATAATTTTAATATATTTTATTTAATATAAATTTATTTATAAAATAAGTAGTTTTAAATAAATATTTATAAAAATAATATATTAT
>NZ_LWMV01000194.1 GCF_001639295.1 Methanobrevibacter curvatus
ATCTAATTAAATAAATTTTAAGTAAACTAAATTTTATGAAAATAAGATTAATATTAGTTAAATAAAAACTAAAAAAATATTTAGAATATTAAAATTATTTTAAATTTTAAAAAAAAATATTTAAAATATATTAATTAGAAAAATAAATATATAAATAGTATTTAAATTAGTACTTCATAAAATTAATAAATTCATGAAACAATTTATTAAATTTAATATCTGGAAATAATAAATTATAATAAAATAATATTTTAAATAACAATTAAAAAAATTTACTTATTAAGAGTATAAAAATAATAATTTAATTAAATTTTTAATTCTCTTTAATGATGAAAATTTAAAATTTTATGGATGATTAAATGGTTTATAGAGTAAAAGTTAATCCTTTAATGATTAAAAAGGCAAGAGAAGAAATTGGCTTGTCTTTTTATCAGTTGCCACAAATATTAAAGGATGCAAAAGAGTGGGAAGAAGGAACTAAACAGCCAACATGGAAAGATTTGCGAAATTTGGCAAAAAAATATAAACGACCTCCAGTTTTTTACTTAATGTCAGAACCTCTAAAAGAAGAAGGAGAAGACATAATTGAATTTAGGTCTCCTGAAAAAATTGAAGAATATAGTTATGAGTTAAATCTAGAAATTAGAAGAGTGAAATATAGGAGAAACATTTTTCTAAATTTAAATACTGAAATGGGAAATATTCTACCTGATTTTTCTAGATTTGTTTTTAAAAATAAAAGTTCTTCTAAAAAGCCTAATTATAAAGAGATTAATTATAAAGATTTAGGTAAACATATTAGAAATTTCCTTGAAATTCCTTTTGAGACACAAAAAAACTGGCTAAAAAATGATAATGATAAACCTAAATATGACCATTCTATGTTTTTATATCAATGGAAAGAAAGACTTGCAGATTTAGGTGTATTAGTATTTGAAACTGAAAAAGTTTCCAAAAGTGAAATGAGTGGAATGTCTTTATATTTTGATTTATGTCCTATAATTTTACTCAATGGTAAAGATTCATATAATCGAAGAATATTTACTTTAATACATGAGTTAAGCCATTTAGTAATGAGAGAGTCAACTATTTGTGATGTGGATATACATAATTCTAATGAAACATTTTGTAACAAAGTTGCTGCAGAGGTTTTGGTTCCTAAAGATACTTTAAAAAATAATATAATTTTTTACAATAACGGAAACATTAATTACTCTGGCTTATCTAATATATATGGTGTTAGTCAACAAGTTATCGCTTATCGATTGGCAAATATTGGTAAAATTGGACAAAATGAAGTTAAACAGAAAATTAATGAAATTACAGAGAAAAACCAGATTAAAGAAGAAAGACAAGCCCAAAGGAATAAAAAATCTAATGGTGGAGGAATGTCAAAACCTGCTAAAAAAAAGAAATATGAAGGTCAACCTTACACAAGATTTATTTTAAATGCATACGAAAATAATTTAATTAGCTCATCTAGATTTATGCGATATTTAGACATTCCTGTAGATAAAATTGACAAATTACATGATGTTTTATATGGATGATTTTCTATGTATGTTTTAGATACAAATGTCCTTCTTGCATTACAAAATCACTATTTTCCAGAAGTATTTATCACTCTTTGGAAGGATATAAATGGTTTAATTGAAAATAATAATATTATGTCAATTACTGAGGTTCAAGAAGAGATAACTAGTAAGGAACATAAAATATTTTGGGATAAAATAAATACCAAACATAAACATGTTTTTTATAAAGAACTAGAATCAAATGAAGAAGAAGAAATGGCTAAAATTGAAAGTCTAAAAATTTATTCTAAAATAACTTTAAAAAACCAAAATAATAAAACAATTGAATGGTCTTTACAGAAAGAATGGGGTGAAGGTGTGGCTGTTGCTGATCCACTTTTAATTTGTCATGGATTAAAGCATGGTTCTACTATTGTAACAACAGAAAGTCCTAAAAATCAGTACAACATCCCCCATGTTTGTAAAGAATTAAATGTGAATTGCATTGGAATAAAAGATTTTTTCATAGAGAATAGACTTAGATTTTAGATGAGCTTTCTACTAAAATTGTAATTGGCAAAAGTTAATTAAAAGTTAATTAAATAAATATTAATAATATAATTAAATAAATTAATTAAATAAAATAATAATAACCTTAATAAATTAATTAGATAACTTATATATTAATAAAATAAATAATAAAATAAGTAATAAGATAATGGTTGCTATGAATTATAAAAAACTTTCAGTTCTTTTAAGTATAATTATATTTTCATTTGTTTGCATGTCTTCAGTGATAGCTGTGGATGTACAAGATTCTTCTTATTATAATATATCAAATGAGTCTTTAAATCAACAAATCCAAAAAATAATTGATAGTTCTAATTCTGGAGATACTGTTAAATTTTTAGGTAAAAATTATGAAAATATAACCTTGATTATTAATAAAAACTTAAATATCCTCAGTAGCTCAAATACTAAAATCCTTAATAATGGTTTAACTAAACCTATTTTTCAATTAAATTCTAAATCATCTGGAACAGTTATTTCAGGATTTAATTTAATTAACAACAAGGATAATGCAATTTATATTAATGGAGTTAAAAATCTTACAATTAAAAATAACAATATTGCATCTAAAAATTTAGCTATTTACATTTACAACTCGTCGAATATTCAGATTTCTAACAATGATTTAGTAAATTCAAATATTGGATTGGGAATATTAAATTCTAATTCAATTAATATAAAAAACAACAATATTAAACAAAATAAAAATCATGGGATTTATTTAAAAGATTCTATTAATACTATTATTAATCATAATATAATCGAAAACAATATTCAAACTGGAATAGAACATGAAAATTCAATTTCTACTCAAATTATTAATAACACAATTAATAAAAATGAAAATGGAATAATCACAACAAAATCTGCAAAAAATCTCATAATCCTTTACAATACAATATCTTCTAACAATGACTATGGTATAAAATTAGATTCTAATGAAAATACTAATTTAAAAATAAAAACAAACACTATTTTAAGAAATTATAAAGGAATAAGCTTTACTTATCATTATGTTGATACAAATAAAAAAGACATTAGCTTTAATAGAGTAGTTTACAACACAGATTTTAATATTTTAGTTAGAGAATCTAATTACAATAGAATAAGTGTAGGTGCAAATTGGTTTGGTGCGAATGAGCAGTCAAAGTCAGGAGTATGTCCAAAATTAAATGGAGAACTAATTCAATACAATTTAATTCCCTACAAAAATCAATATGGTAATATTGTTCCTGGACTTTTTATTGGGGTATTTACCTATGGAAACAACCAAATAGCTTCAAATTTACCTGATATGACAGTTGCTGCAGTTTTTGATAATCATGGGAGCTATTTAAATCAACAGTATGCTAATATGGTTGATGGAATAGCTATTTTTAATTTTACAGATAATACAAATTTAGATCAATACAATTTAAAGTCCTATGCTGATGTTGAGTTTTTAGAGTTAAATAAAAATGCAAACATTAAACTTCCTAATGATTTCTATGGTAATGGTGGTTCAGGAAATGGTAATGGTGGAAGCGGAAATGGTGAAAATGGTAATGGTGGAGGAGACGGAAATACAGGCAATGGTGATGGTTCTTCTGATAATTCTGGGGATAACAATCCAGGAGAAAATTTGGGTAACGATTTAAAGCCAAAAAATCAATTATCTTCCAGTAGTCTTCCATCAGGAACATCATCAAGTAAAGGAAATACAGAAAAACAAAAAGATTCTAGCCAAGGAAAAATATTAAATGTGCTTGATGATGATTTTGAATCAATTATTAAAGATAATCCTTACTTTTTAGCTATTGTTTCCATAGTTTTAATAGGGGTTTTAGCCATAGGATTTTTATATAAAAGAAAAAGAGAGGAATAAATTATTTATAAACTTATGTTTTTATTGAACTTCTAAAAAATATATGTTTTTTCAAAAAAGTAAAATATTTTTTTATTTTTAATAGCTATTTTTATTTTTAATAACTATTTTTTTGCTGTTTTATAATGGGCTATTAGATAAAATGAGATAATTTAGGATTTAGTAAGTTATAATGGTTATTTATCTATTTTAAAGCTATTGAATTAGTTTTTAATAAATTTGCTTTAAATTGATTCAAAAAGTGTGTAATCATATATGATTATGTAATTAAAATTGATTATATTATTTAGAAATAGGGTTGCTAGATTTTTACATTTCAGCCATCTGTTGTAGTAGTTTGCTATCGGGTTTTAGCTTAGAAACAATTAATTCTGCTAAAAGTACACTTAAATAAGTGGTTTTAATTACAGGTTTGTATGTGTAAGCGAGTACTTGTTCATAACCGATACATTTGAAGAATTTATTAAAATCTTCTATTTTGCTCCTTATTGATTTTAATTTGTTCCATTTATCATATGATTTGTTAAATTTACGGACTAAGTTCTGGTAAACTTTTTTTAGAGGTTTTTTGTCTTTAAAAACATCTAAAGATAGTTGAATTGGGTGAAAATTTTAGTTTTATGGATGTTTTTCTTGTTTCTGATTAAAGGAATGATTTTATGTTCCATTAAACCCATATAATAATTTTCGTAGCTGAAATAGCCTTTATAAGCAAGTATCATGTCTTCATTTTTCAATATTCTTCTTCATTTTAAGTTTTCAAGGATTTCAGGAAATATTTTGGTGTCATTAACAGTGCCTTGATAAAATAGCATGGTTAATGGTTGAAAAGTGTCATAATTCATTGTTGTTGTTAGTTTTCCACCAATATAATAGCTTTTGAGGCTGAATAACCGATTTTAAACCCTTTTTTCTAGTTCTTCTTTTGAATAAAATTGTTTTTCAAGATTAATTTTAAACTGCATATCAGTTGCATCAATGATAATTTTCTTATTTTTTCTTTTGTTTCCTTTAAATTCTTTATTTAATTGTTTTTAAAGTGAATTCCAAAATTTGTAATTCATCAAATCGTGAAAAAATCTCTGATAACTGGTTATAATCTAAAGTCGAGTTAAATTTAAAATTGTTTCTTAATTCTTCTTTCTTATTTATTTCATTGACAACATACTTAATATTTATTCTATAAAACATGGATATTACTCTAATTTTTATTGCATTTACGGCAGTATTTGCTGGTTTTATTCCGTTCCGACTTAATTTTTGTCGAGTTTCTCTAGAATCGATATCTATAAATATTAAGTCTAACAAATTACATTTTGGGTCTTCTTTATCGTGAACTAATGGCATTTTCATTTTTATCACAATGAAATATATGTAAGTGCCATTATTTAAATATTTAGGTTTAAAAAACCTTTAAATTTATTTAAAATAATTATTAGATTGTATTTTTAATTTTTATAATTTATACTCCATGAAAACTATAAAAAAAGACTGTATTAAGCTCAAAGTTTCATGGACTTTCTAACACCATATTTATATAATATTGTAAAATAAAATTAATCCAAGGGGATAAAATGTCAACTGATACAACATTTATTACAAATGAAGAGAATAATAAATTAGTAGATAGGTTCAATGATTTAATTAAGGATACTGAATATTTTGATTGCTTAGTAGGTTATTTTTATACAAGTGGATTTTATAAACTTTATAAATCTCTTAAAAATACTGAAAAGATAAGAATTTTAGTAGGTATAAGTACAGATAAACATACTTATAACTTAATTCAAAAATCTAAAATGACATTATCTCATTCACAAACAAAAGAAAAATTTTCAAATAAAATTAAAGATGAAATTGATAATTCAAAAGATTCTTTGGATGTTGAAACTGGAATAAAAAAATTCATTGAATGGTTAAAATCAGGAAAACTTGAAATTAAAGCATATAGGGATGGAAATATTCATGCTAAATTATATATTAGTACTTTTTCTAAAAGTGATAGAGATAAAGGTAGGGTTATCACAGGTTCAAGTAATTTTACAAAATCAGGGCTTCAAGACAATTTAGAATTTAATGTTGAATTAAAAGACAGCTCAGATTATGAGTTTGCTATTAAAAAATTTGATGGGTTATGGGAGGAAGCTGTTGATGTTAGTGATCCTTATGTTGAAACGATTACTAAAAAAACATGGTTAAATGATGAAATAACTCCTTATGAATTGTTTTTAAAGTTTTTATATGAATATTTTAAGGAAGATATTAACTTGGATTTGATGAAAAATGTTAATCGTGAAATTCCAGAAGAATTTATGGATTTAGAGTATCAATGGCATGCTGTTGTTGAAGCAAAGAAAAAAATAGCTACTCATGGTGGAGTTTTCTTATCAGATGTTGTAGGTCTTGGAAAAACATATATGGGAATAATGTTGGCTAAAGAATTAAGAGGAAAAACTCTTGTTATAGCTCCACCTAATTTACTGAAAAGATCAAATCCTGGTTCTTGGACTAATGCTTCTATCGATTTTAACTATCATTTAGAGCCTTGTTCTAAGGGAAAATTAGAACATTTACTTAAAGATGGGCATGAAAAATATGATACTGTAATAATTGATGAAGCACATGAGTTTAGAAATGAAAATACTGTGGGATATGATTCATTGTATAAGATTTGTAGGGGAAAAAGAGTAATATTAGTTACAGCTACTCCTTATAATAATAGTCCTTCTGATATTTTAGCCCAACTTAAATTATTCCAAAATGCTCACAATTCAACTTTACCTAATCCAAAAGTAAGAGATTTAGAAAATTACTTTAATAATATCTTAAAAAACTTAGTAAAGTTAAAAAATAAGAATCAAGATGAATATCTTGAAAGTTTAAAAGAATATTCTAAAGATATTAGGGAAAATGTTTTAAGACATGTAATGGTTAGAAGAACAAGAACTGGTATTATTAAATATTATTCAAAAGACCTTGAAAAACAAGATTTGAGCTTTCCAGATGTTAATGATCCTGTTTCAGTAATCTATGAATTAGATGATAAACTTGATAAAGTATTTAATGAAACCTTAAAAAAGATTTTAGAAGAATTAAATTATTCAAGATATACTCCTTTACTTTATTTAAATGATACTGGAGAATTAAATAAAGTAAAAGGACCTCAAATTAACATGGGTAAATTTATGAAAACCCTGTTATTTAAAAGATTAGAAAGTAGTTTTCAAGCTTTTAAAAAGTCTATTGGAAGATTTATTTATGCATATGAGAAATTTATAGAAACATTTAATGATGGCAATGTATACATCTCAAAGAAAAAGATTAATAAGATTTATCAATATATAGATGAAGAAAATTTTGAAAAAATAGATGATTTAGTTGAAAAAGGAGATGCAGAAACTTATTCTACTGATAAATTTAATAAACAGTTTATTATAGATTTACAATCAGATTTAGCTACTTTAAAAGAAATAGAAAAACTTTGGAAAGATGTAGATAATGATCCTAAGTTAAATGCTTTTATTGAAAAACTTGAAAATGATAAAAACCTTCAAAATAAAGTTGTTGTGTTTACTGAATCAGAAGAAACCATGAGATATCTAGTTGAAAATTTAAATCCGAAATTTGATAATAAAGTCTTTGGTTTTGCAGGAAGCTCACCATCAGATGATAAATATGTAATAATTGATAATTTTGATGGAAATGCACATGATAAAAAAGATGACTACAGAATTTTAATCACAACAGAGGTTTTATCTCAGGGTATGAACTTACATCAAGCAAATGTGGTTGTAAACTACGACATTCCATGGAATCCTACAAGGATGATGCAAAGAGTAGGTAGGGTTCAAAGGGTAAACACAAGTTTTAAAGAGATATTCATATACAATTTCTTCCCAGCAAGCCATATCAGTGAACATCTATCTTTAGAAGATGCTGCAAAATCAAAACTGGAAGCATTTATAGAAATGCTGGGAACTGATTCAAAATTACTTGCAGACGAAGAAATACAATTCCATGAGCTATTTTCTAAATTAAACTCGAAAGAATCAATAGTGGGTGAAGAAGAAGTAGATTTAGAGCTTGAATACTTAAACTTCATTAGAAATATACGTGATGACGATAAAAAGAGAGAACTTTGGGAAAAAATTAAAAAATTACCTAAAAAAGCAAGGTCTTCAAAGAAAACAAATAATGGAAAAATTAAAAATAGAGGATTGTTCACATTTTTTAGAAAAGGACCACTTACAAAAACTTATCTTAATAAGGGAGATGAAGTAATAGATTTAGACTTTGAAGGTGCAATAGAGATATTAAAAGCAGAAGAGAATACAAAAAGAGAAAAAATATCAAAAGATTTCTATAAATTATTATATGAAAATAAAAAAGAGTTTGGAAAGTTCTTTAAAGTAGAAAATGAAGAACCAACTAAGATGTCTAAGAATGATAAAAAATTAAGGGACTTTTTAATGGCTTTAAAAGGTTATCATAGATTTACAGATGAAGAAGTGGAAAAATGTAATAGTTACATTGATTTAATTGATGAAGGTTCAATTTCAAAAAAGTCAATTAAAAATACTCTTCAAGAAATAAAAAATATCAAAGATAAAAATGAATTTAGAATATATCAAACAATTTCTAATAATCTAGATGAATTTATGTATGTAAATACGAGAAGTGTAATAACTGGGAATGATAAACCAAAAGAGATAATTTTATCTGAATATTTAATAAAAGAGTGATTAGATGGATAGTAATTCTGCAAAAAAGTTAGTAAAAAGCACATTTGGTGGAAAGTTCGATGAATACAAGTTTAAAAACTTTATTAAAGAATTATTCAATGATTCATCATCTATTCATGAAAATTCTAAAAATATAATTAATTTTACTGGAAAAGGCTTTTCTGATTATATTAATTCCATTTTTGAAATTGGAGATTATAATTTTAATAAAAATGAATCTATAGGATTTTATGTTGTTGAATTAAAAAGATACTCTTCAATTGATAGAGCAAGAGCTATGCAAAGAAATTTAATTGCTAAAAACTTAAAAAATACTAATAAAACTGCAGGATTAGTCGCATTTCGAGAAGAAAACACAGAAGATTGGAGATTTTCATTTGTAAAGTTAGAATACACATTCACAGAAGATTATGAAACAAAAGAAAAATTAACTCCTGCAAAAAGACATTCATACCTTGTAGGTCCAAATGAACCAAATTACACTTGTCAAAGTCAATTTAAAGAATTATTAACTATCGAAAAGAATATTTCACTAAAAAAAATTGAAAATTGTTTCAGTATAGAAAATGTTACAGATGAGTTCTTTGAGGAATACGAAAAACTTTTCAATGATTTAAATAAATCATTAGAAGATTTATTAAGTACTGATGAGAAAATTAAAGAAGAATTTTCAAATAAAAATATTAAAGTTGAAGATTTTACTAAAAAATTACTTGGACAGCTAGTTTTTATTTATTTCCTTCAGAAAAAAGGATGGCTTGGAGTTAAAAAAGATGAAAAATTTGGTTCAGGTCCTAGAAACTTCCTTAGAAAATTATATGATAAAGAATTTATAGAATATAGTAATTTTTTCAATGATATTTTAGAACCTCTTTTTTATAAAGGTTTTTCTGAAGCTGTTGATGATTATCATTACAGTAAATTTCAATGTAAAGTTCCTTTTTTAAATGGTGGTCTTTTTGAAGCTATTAATGGATATAATTGGAAAAATACGGACATAAATTTAAAAAATGAAATATTTAAGAATATTTTAGATACATTTGACCTTTTTAATTTCACTGTAATGGAAGATCAACCATTAGATAAAGAAGTTGCTGTTGATCCAGAAATGTTAGGAAAAGTACTTGAAAAATTATCTAATGACAGAAAAAATGAGGGAAAATATTACACTCCTCGTGAAATTGTTCATTATATGTGTCAACAAAGTTTAATATCTTATTTAAGCAATAATACAGATATTTCTAAAGTTGATTTAAGAAAATTCATAGAAAATGGTGATGTAGCAATCGAATCTATTATTGCTCGTCAAGAAGAAGCTAAAATATATAATGGTAAATCATTCACTAAGTTAGAATTGGCTGACTCAATTATAGATAACTCTAAAGAATTAGAAATATTATTACGGGAGGTTAAAGTTGTTGACCCTGCTGTTGGTTCTGGTGCATTTCCTGTTGGAATGATGAATGAGATTGTAAAAGCTATTTCAATTTTACAGCTAATAAATGATGATTTAATTGATTATTATAAACTTAAAAAAGAGATAATTGAGAATTCTTTGTATGGAGTAGATAAAGATTTTTCTGCAACAGACATTACGAAATTAAGATTCTGGTTATCTCTTGTGGTAGATGAAGATAATATTGATTATATTAATGCTTTACCTAATTTAGATAATCAAATATTATGTGGAAATTCTTTAATAGATACTTTTGAAGGAGTAGAATTATTTAACACTTTAAAAGAAGGCTTTCAAAAATCGTTGAATTTTTATAGGGAATCACAGCAGAAATTTAAGCTATTAGAAAAGAAAAAGAATCAATTTTTCAACACAGATATAGTAACTAAGAAAAAGACACTTAGGGTGGATATTGATAATTTAAAATGGGAAATCATTACAGAATATTTGAAAGAGTCTGGTAATAGTTCTAAAATAGAAAAAATAGATAAATATCGTAATGTTGTTGATAAACCATTTTTATTATGGAATTTAGAATTTTCTGAAGTATTTAGTGGGAAAAATCAAGGATTTGATATTGTTATAGGAAATCCACCTTATGTTAAAGAACCAACTAATAGAGCCGCTTTCGATGGACTAAGAGATTCTCCATATTATCAAGGAAAAATGGATTTATGGTACTTTTTCGGTTGTGTAGGTTTAGATATTTGTAAAAATAATGGGGTTGTGAGTTTTATAGCTCCTAACAATTGGATTACTAATTCAGGAGCTTCGAAGTTTAGAAATAAAGTAGACAGTGAAGGACACATAGACACATTCTTAAATTTTGGAAATTACAAGGTTTTTGATGCCGGAATACAAACAATGATTTATATAATGAGAAAAAATGATGAGGAGAATGAATTTGAGCTAGATTATTCTCAATTACTTTATGATGATATTGATATTAACGATTTAGTAGAATTTTTATATTCCAATCAAAAAACAGAACAATTTAATAAATTCAAATCTCTTTTTAATAGAAAACTATTCAAAAATAATTATTTCATATTTTTAGAAAAATCTATTTCACAGGTTATAAATAAAATTAAAGAAAATAATGTAACTTATTTAACTAAAAATGAAATTTTCACTGGAGCAGATGTGCATCAAGATTTTCTAAATAAAAGAAATGCTAAAAAGATAAATATGGAAAAGGAAGTAGGTGCAGGAATTTTTGTCCTATCAGATGATGAAAAAAATAAATTAAACTTGAATAAAAAAGAATTGTCATTAATTAAACCTTATTACACTACTGAAGAGCTATTTAGATATTATGCTGATATTAAAAATGATTATTGGTTAATATATACAAAATCAGATATTAATAAGAAAATTTCAAACTATCCTAATATTAAAAAACATTTAGATAAGTTCAAAGAGGTGATTACATCTGATAATAAACCTTATGGGCTTCATAGAGCTAGAAAAGAAGAAATATTTTTAGGAGAAAAGATAATTGTCGCAAGGAAGTGTCAGAAACCAGCATTTACTTATGTTGATTTTGATGCATATGTTTCACAGACATTTAACATTATAAAAACGGATAAATTTGATTTAAAAGTTTTAACAGCTATCTTAAATTCAAAACTAATACAATTTTGGCTTAAATATATGGGTAAAATGCAAGGAAATAATTATCAGTTAGATCAGGAACCATTACTAAAGATTCCATTAATTAATAAATTATCTATGGATATTGAGAAAGAGATAACTCTTAATATTGATTTAATTATCGATTCAAAAGAAAATATTAATAGTTATGAAGATAAGATTAATAATCTTGTTTATGAATCATATGATTTAAATCATAAGGAGATTAAGATTATTGAGGGAAATATTTAGATGGTGCTTTTATGGTAGAAACAATTAATTTTAATTATTCGTTTTCGAAATTGGGGAATGTTAATGTAAGATTATATGAATTTACGAGTCAATGTTATATCTTGTTAGAACAAAACAATAAATTTAACCACATTAAGAGATTGAAAGAAATAGACCAATTGGGAGTTATCAGAAATGTTCATGAAGGAACACATCATCCAAGATGGGAATACGTAGTTTTACAATTGAATATTATAAATCAATTATGTTCTTTAGAAATAGCCAAAGGGTTAGGTTTAAAAACTAATCAAAAATCTTTTAAAAAGTTTAAGCCCTCTGGTGGTGATATATTACAGATGTGGGTATTAATGTTTAATTCAGGACATTTACCTGGGACATTTGCTTCTGAGAGGGGGTTTTTAAAATTATTATTAAAAAATAAGAAATTTAAAAAAGTTTTTTATGATGGAATAAAATGCAAAACTAACAAACTAACAAAATCAAAAAGGAAGTTCTTTAAAGAAATTTTGGGTAATGAAGATATTTATAGTGTTCATAAAATTTTAATTTCCTTTTTATTAAACAGATATAAAAGATCAAATCTTGAAGGAATTGAGGATACTGATGAATTCATAGATTTTTTACAAGAGGTTCATGATTTTTATTTCACTAAACAAAAAGAGTCAGAAATTGAGGTGAAGAGAATAAAATTAATATCTCTTTTCAGAAGAATAAGACAAATCTCTTATTTATTTTTAGATTCACAATATGCCCCTATTCCTCTTTCTTTTGATTTACCTTTAGTTTTTTTCAACTTTGAAGAGTATTATAATGAAATTTTTATCAATCCTGAAAGTCAAATAGTCAAAACATTAGATTCATTTGATGATTTGTTGTCTACAAGTTTTTATCATTCTAAACATTCTATAAGTGAATTAGGCATCCATTCTAAAAATATTTATAAAAAACTCGAAAAGAAAGATTTATCTAAGATGGGTACTGTTGAAGAACATTTATATTCTAAAGATACTTTTTTACCAAATCGTAAATACAATAAACATACTATTTTTCAGATTTTTTTCGATATAAGTATAGATAAAGATTTATTTTCCATATTTAAAAAATATTTATCGTTTGATGAAGAAAAAAAGTGGAATAAGAAATTTGGAAAAAGTTATTGTATATTAACATTCCAATCATCTCCTTCAAAGAAACTTTTTGTAATAAATATTAAATTTGAGAATGAGGGTAATTTTGAAAAGAATTTTAAGATTTTAGGTATGGTTATTAAACAATTGGTTGAGTTATATGAAAAGTTGAAAAATGAAATTCCAAATAAAAAAGAATTATTAAAAAGCATTTTTAAAAAACCTTTTGAGTATTTGACTATTGATATTCTAAAAGTTATAACAAAAGATAAATTATATTTTGAATTTGATGATAAATATTACAAATATAATATATTACCATCTTCTGGTGCTAGTAATGCTTCAAAGGAATTATCAAATATTTTTCAAGGACAAAATGATCTTTTCTGCAGTAATAATGAATTTAAAAGAGTGCATAAACATAGATGTAATGAAATAAAGTCTTTAATTGGAATTTTAAAAGAAATTGACCATACTGGAAAATTGCTAGTTGCTATGAATCCAATATTAGTTTATGATGAAAATAGGAATTTAATCACTGATTTTGATGGATTTGCTATTGGTTTTTACAGGGAAGAATTGAAAATTTTGCTTATACAGGCGAAATATCAAAAAAAAGCATTAAGAGATGCATTTAAACAGATGGAACAAAATTTACAAAAAATTGAATTTATAACATCTAAAAATGAAGAAATTATTAGAAATATAAAAATAGTTGTGTTTGCTTAAATATTGGATTAGATGGCATGGTTTAAGATTTAAGCACCGTTTGTTAGGTAATATATTGGAAAAAGAAAATTTGAAAAATTATTTTAATTTAATAAACAATGATAAACCTATAAATTTAATGTCTGAAGACATTTTAGATAGAAAAGAGTTCTCAAAGAAATTAGGTAAATTAATTTTAGAATATAAATTAAGTGATAGTTTAGTTATTGGATTATTAGGAGAATGGGTTCAGGTAAGTCATCTATAATATATGGCTATAGATTGGATCCAAATTGAAAATAATAATAGTATTCCAATTGTTTTTAGATTTAATCCTTGGAATTTTATAAATCAGGAGAATCTTGCTTTTCAGTTTTTCATAGAATTAGGATCTAATTACGAGAAGAAAAATTGTTTTCAGAAAAAGTGTTAGATTCTTTTAAAAAATATACTATAAGATTAACATTTAATAGTATTATTCAGAGTAAATTTAAGGTAATAAATGAAATATCTAATATTCTAAGAGATACTGGGATTAATCAATTGTTAGAAAAACATGGCTGGAATTATTATAATGGAGATTCTATAAATATGCTTAAAGAAGAATTATAGTTTACTTTTGTTGTCATGTCGGGACTGTCAATTTGTTAGTTGGTAGAATTTTTAAGCTTGAATTTTAAGCTTGAATTTGCAAATACTTGATTTTTAGAAGAGAAATTTTTCTTACCAACTAACAAATTGACAGCCTCGTCATATCTGACCATGCTTTAGTAATTTCATCTGTGAGTAATGCATATTCTAACCCTTCTTTCACCCCTGACCTGTTCCATTCTGCTGTTAGGTCTTTTCGAAACTCTATTGTTTTTAATCTTTGTGTTATCCATTCTTCAGAATAACCTTTTTTACGATAGTTGCTTATTGCTCTTTCAATAGCTAATTGGGGGTCTGCTATTTCATCAAGTCTTTCTTTACCGACTTTAGCTAACCATTGTTTAAATGGTTCTGCATTTGGTGAGGGTATTGATTGAATTATCCTTAATATCTGTTCACTATCAGCGACATCAGTTAATCTCATTTTCCCATCTTTTGCAGGGAGTTTCAAACGGTTACAATTTGTAACCAGTTCATTTCCTTCATCTTTCAAACGCTTTTTAAGCACTTTCCAATAGTTTCTAGGATTTTCACTTTCGCTAAGAATTCCTACAACATCTATGACTGAAAAAAACCATTCTTCCTCATTTTCATCCCAAACTGCTCTAATTTCCCTATCTTCAAACAATTTTATGCTGTTTTTCTTTGACATTACATCAAAACCTTTTCATAATATTCTTTTTTAAATTTTTAAAGCCTTAATTATAATTTTTTGCTTATTTTCTTTATAAATTATTATTTTATTAATCTTTAATTTTAATTTATACGTCAGTATATTATTTTTTTCTAAGTAAATGATAAAGAAATAGGAAAATTAGTAAAAAATAAATTTGAAATCAACTAAGTTTTTGACAATGCTAATATTAAGTATAAAATATATTTTTAATGAGAGTCAAAAAACATATGTTTTAATTGACTATAATTTAAACTGGATTAAAAAAGAATTTTTATGCTGTTACTAAATTAGCATCCCATTTAGGCAAGTTAATGTCATTGGCAATACTTGCATTAGTCACTTTGATTTCTTCATGATTACTCACTGGAAGAGTAAAAATGGCATTAACAAATATTACATAATCAGTTACTTTAACAGATAAGCTAATATCACGAATATTTTCAAGGCTGGATTCATCAACATCAAGTACATATGATGCATTAAGTATTTCTAATGCAACAAACTCATTATCCTTGTTAAAGTCCATAATAACATCATCAGTTAATTCAACACTTCTTTCATGTTCATAAGTTTTAACTTTAATAGACAATGCATCAACAGTAGAATCATATTTATAATCTACTAATATTGGTTCTTTAATCATGGAATTTTCCCCTCCTTCTTTCAGTTGGAAAAGTAGTTACTAATCTAATCTCATCAAGGCTTTTAATAAATATCACAACTTTAACATGATATTTATCAGATTCTGGATGATTATAAAATACAAGAAATTTATTATTCTTGGAAATTTTCATATAAACTGGCAAATCATTTTTAATCAAGTTATAAACTGTATCATATTCACAATATTTTCTCTTTGTGTTATCAAGAAAATGTTCTGAATCTGTTATAATAATATGTTTATTATTTCTTAATTTTTCAAGAATAAATTCCATATCACTAACAGTATACTTAATAACAATCACCAATATAGTCCTGAATATTCGCATATTAATTAGATTAAATAATTATAACA
>NZ_LWMV01000195.1 GCF_001639295.1 Methanobrevibacter curvatus
CATAAATATTTAATAAAATTCTGTTTTAATTAATATTAATATTTATTTATTAAAAATAATTATTTTTAGACATTTATTTTTATTATTCTTTAAAACAAACTTTTAAAAAAAGTTTGATCAAAATGTTTTCTCAAAAATATAAGAAAACTAATTTTAATTTAAATTTAACTAATTAATATAAGTGAAACTTTTAAAAAAAGGTTCATCAAAAAGTTTTCTCAAAAATAAAGAAAACTAATGTAAATAATTTATTTATTAATTGTAATTATTTTAAAATATTTATTTTTTATAAAAATATGCATTAATACTTTTAAAATGTTTTAATTTATTTTAATTTATTTTAATTAAATATTGATTTTAACAAAAAAATAATTTTCCAAACTCTTTAATAATAAATGTATTTTATAAAGTAAAATAGATTAATAAATTATGTTGTATATTAATATGTTTTTATTATTTATAATAATTTTTTTAATAGTTTTCAAAAAAACTTGCTATTACCTAAAAGGTTACACTAATCAAAATTTTAGTAAGCTTTATATACTCAATTATTCTAAGTTATTATTAGAAAGGAAGTTTTTAACTAATGAATTTCTAAGGTGTGTTTTTAATGTCTTGGTTGAAACGTTTAAAAGGTCTATTTGGCGGATCTAAAAATGATGCAAGTAAGCAAGAATCTGAAGACGACACTATTTCCACTAAAATAGAAGTAGTTGACAAAAATGAGGTTCCAAATACTCAAACTTCAGATAAAAAGATTGCAGAAGAAAAAAAAGATTCTTCTGTAGCTAATATTTCTATAACACCTAAAACCGATAAAATTGAAGAAGAATCTAAAGATTCAACTGAATCTAAAGATACTGAAACTGTTGAAAAGGTTTCCACAGAATCGAATGCTGATAAAAATGTTAAAGGTTCTGAAATAGCTGTTGAAGAAAATAAAAAAGTTTCAGAAGATAAAAAAGGCGATAAAATGACTTTATTAGAAGATAATGATGTTATAAGAAGAGAAAGTGTGGATAAAGAGTTTACTCAATTATTCGTAGATGCAGGTATTGAAACTTTAGAACATTGTTTCCAATGTGGTACCTGTAGTGGTGGATGTCCATCTGGTAGAAGAACTCCGTACAGAGTAAGACAGATTGTAAGAAAATGTTTAATGGGATTAAAAGAAGAAGTAATCTCTGATCCAGCATTATGGATGTGTACAACATGTTACACTTGCCAAGAAAGATGTCCAAGAGAAGTCAAAATTGTAGAAATCATTAAAAAAGCTCGTAATGTTGCAGCAGAAAATGGCTACATGTCAGCTAACCACAAAGGAACTGGTGCAAATGTTATAAAAACTGGACACGGTGTTCCAATTAACGATGCTACAAAAGAGTTAAGAAAAAGAGTTGGATTATCTGAATTACCACCAACCACTCATAGTGATGCAAAAGCTTTAGCAGATATTCAAGCTATATGTAAAGCTACTGGTTTTGACAAGTTAATCGATTACGAAGGATAAACGAAAATAGGTTTATTTAAAAATAATTTTTATGGAGATATTAAAATGGAGATCGCATATTTCTTAGGTTGTATCATGAACAACCGTTATCCTGGTATTGAAAAAGCTACTAGAATATTATTTGAAAAATTAGGAATTACTTTAAATGACATGGATGGAGCATCATGTTGTCCTGCTCCTGGTGTTTTTGGTTCATTTGATAAAAAAACTTGGGCTTCCATTGCTGCACGTAACTTAACTATTGCAGAAGATATGGACTCAGATTTAATGACTGAATGTAATGGTTGTTTTGGTTCTTTATTTGAAGCAAATCTTGAACTTAAAAATCATCCAGAATTTAAAGATGAAATTAATGGTGTATTAGCTGAAGTTGGTAAAGAATTCAAAGGAACTATCAATGTTAGACACTTTGCAGAAATTTTATACAACGAAGTAGGTTTAGATAAGCTTTCAGAATTAGTAGAAAGACCATTAAACCTTAATGTTGCTGTCCACTATGGTTGTCACTTTTTAAGACCATCTGATGAGATTGGTATTGACAATGCAGAGAGACCAACCATCTTAGATAATTTAGTTGAAGCTACTGGTGCAAGATCAATAGAATACAAAGACAAAATGATGTGCTGTGGAGCTGGTGGAGGTTTAAGAGCAAGAGATATTGATGTTACTACAAGTATCACTCAAGAAAAACTCGCTAACATGACCGATGCTGGTGTAGATGCTATTGTTGAAGTCTGCCCATTCTGTCACATGCAATTTGATGTAGGTCAAACTGAAGTCAACAAAAAATACGGCACTAACTACAGCATTCCTGTTTTCCATTTAGCTCAATTATACGGATTAGCTATGGGATTAGGTGCTGATGAATTAACTTTAGACTCTCATTTAATTGATTCAGCTCCTGCTCTTGCAAAAATTGTTGCTGAAGCAGACAAATTAGCTGGAGAATAAGTTTAGCCATTTAAAATTGTAGTAAGTTTTTAACTTACTTTATTTTTTTCTTTTTTTACTTATTTTTACTTATTTTTACTTATTTTTAATTTTTACTTTTTTTAGATTTCATTAATTTAATATTCTTACTTTTCTATTCTGTTTTTTTTCTATTATTTGAAATAGCTGTTTTTTAATGTTTAAAGCACTTTAAAGAGTACTACATTCTCTGTGAATTTACAAAATCTATTTCTTTTAGAACTTGAAACTATTTTTATTTGAAAATAATATTTAAATTTTTATAATTTAATTAAATTAATATATATTTTTTTAACTCTGCAAAATAAACAAGCATTTTGTTGTTAATTTTAACTTCGAGTATTTAACAAGTAAATAAATTTAGAAAAAATAAGAACAATGTATTCTAATACTTATTTTAAACATGTTTAATTAGTATATTTTCTATTTATTGTTTATATTAATGTTAATTTTTAAATCTATTATTTTAAATTATTAGTAATAATATAAATTTTTGTTTTTTGTTATGAGCAAAACCCAACAAATATATATAAATTATGAATTGCATAAGGACACATGAAAGAAAAAAACCAACAAACAATAAAAATCCATGATAAAAACATATATTGCTCTACAACTTTAAAATGATGGAGCATTGTAATAATGCCCGATAACATTTTAATAGATAATTTTCATCATGGACATGTACATATTCACCCAGATAGAAGAGAAATAAAAACCCAAGATCTACAAAGCACTTTAATAATAGTATTAAAACATATTAGTACTAACAAAGAAGTTCAATATGGCAAATTAAGAGGGGTGTTAATAATATGATCATAACTTTAGTCAAAAAAGAAAAAGGACATGAAGTAATAAAAGAATTTACTAAAAAATATGAATCAATAAAAGAATTAGAAAGGTTATATAAAGAAACAGGAAATAACCTATTTTTAGTAGATCTTGAAAATTGGAAATATTTAAAAGAAAATCCCAATGAAGAAATAGAAAGAGGGGAAATAAAAATAACAAATAAGTTAATATTAACTGAATCCGAACTTGAAATATTAGATTTTATTAAAAATGAAAAACCTAAATCAATTAGAGAATTAGCAAGATTTTTAAACAAAGACATAAAAATTATACATCCAAAAATAAAAGAATTAGAGCAAATTGGACTTATAGAGCTTAAGGAATCAAGAACACTAGAATCCCATCTCTAAACTTTGATGAAATATCCATATCTATATAAAAATAGAAATAGGGTTATTTAAAAATAACTCCACACATTTTTACAGAATCAATAAAACAAAAAATATAATAAATATGATTAAAAAATATCTATAAATTATTGTTTAAAGTAGGCTCTCATTAAGCTATTGTTGCCAAGTAATTGTCATATTAACTTGAGATGGATTATGGTGCAATGGTTAAATTCTTTTTTAAACATTTAAGTATCGGAAAATATTTTCTTTTATTAGTATATATATGAAAATTTTTTCCAGATATTTATATGCTATTTGTTTCAAATTAATTACATGAAACAAAGTTTTCAAACAGTTACAGGTTATGGGAGATATAGAATACATGAAAATAATAACCCACAATATTGGGCATTTGTTATAATGCCAATTGATATTAGGATTGATAGTTATCATTCATTTCCATATACATTTTTCTAACAAAGAAAAACAACATAAAATTAATGCCACAGACCCTGAAAGGATTTTTAAAATAATTATTAAACATATTGATAAAAATGAAATCATAAATAAAAACTATTATGGAGAGAGTTATTGTGATACCTGTAAGAATGAAAAGAACAGTTAAAGGAAAAGATAAGATTAAAGAACTTGAAAAAAAGTATAAGAAAAAAGAAAACCTAGAAAAGATTTTAAAAACATCAATCGGAAATAGTTTACACCAGTTAGACTTAGATAATTGGAAATACTTTGAAAAACACCCTGATAAAGAATTAAATGAAGGGACAACTATTTTTATTGAAGATATTTCTTTTAATTCCTCGGATTTTGAATTACTTCACATAATAAAGAATAATAAAACTTCTTCTCTTAATGACTTAGCATTAAAAATGAGTAAGGAAGTAAGTACTGTTCAAAAAAAGATTAAAAAACTTGAAAAAGCAGAATTGGTTAGTTTAAAAAAAGGTAAAAAGAATTGTAAAATACCTGTTGTTAATTACGATTCAATAGAAATTCCAATATAATTTTTTATTTATCCTGAAAAATAGAAATTTTGTGGAGTTTTTTTTGAAATTTTTTATTTTCACTTATAAATATATTTAAATAAAAATTTATTTTTAAAAATAACTCCACACTTTTTACAGACTTTTAAATATTTTTAAAGTCCTGCTCTATCTACAATTGTTTGTGCAACATTTTCTGCAGATTTAAATGGAAAATCATCTCCAGTTAATACTTTTCCTGCATCTGATGCTTTTAAAACAACATCACCAGATTTACAAGTTGTATCTGCTCCATCTGGGAATGCAGCAAATAAATCTTCTGGATTTCCTATTGGAAAGCTTGCTCCTTCTAATGCACCTACAATTTGACTGTATATTTCTTCTTTGACTGACATATTTTTTCTCCATATTTATTTAGCTATTAGTTTTTTTTTATTTTCTTTATTTTCTTTATTTTTTTTATTTTTTTTATTTTTTTTTAAAAAATTATAGAAAATTTTAATAGCTAGTTCTAATATATTTTGATGTATTAATATATAGTTTTTCGTCATTAAAATGTAGTTAAATATATTCTAATGACTGAATTTTATTTTTTTAATTTTTTTTAAATTGATTATAATCATTTAAAATATTTGTTTTTATTTTGAAATATTTGTTTTTCATTTAAAATATTTATGATTCTTTAAGACAAGCATTATATATTAATTAAATCATTTTTTGGAGATAGAATGAATAATAAAACTAATAAATTACATAATGAGAATAATACGAATAATAGTACTAATAATAATACTTTTAATTCAAGTGATGATTT
The DNA here is from genome assembly GCF_001639295.1 of Methanobrevibacter curvatus. Lineage (GTDB taxonomy): Archaea > Methanobacteriota > Methanobacteria > Methanobacteriales > Methanobacteriaceae > Methanoflexus > Methanoflexus curvatus. The sequence continues at coordinate 5,479 of NZ_LWMV01000195.1, forward strand.
TAGCCAAAATCAAATATATGAAATTAAAAATATGATTTCTGATGTGCATAAAGACCTTAAAAATATGATTGAAAAGTCTAATGAAGAATATTTGCACTTAATGTATGAAAACCTTAAAAATGAATTTATAGGATCCATAAATGGATATATGGTTGATAGAATAGATTCTGATTTAGATTCACGACTTGTTGATCCTTGTGATATGAGACATCAATGTAAAAAAGTATTTAAGCAGTATCTAAAACAACATACATCAGATTTAAATCCAGATACAATTAATGAAGAAAAAATTGCTAAAAGTAGAGATGATTTTGAAGAGATTAAAAAAGTAAAGCAAAAAGATGATTGTGATATTTGTTTTGACGAAGTTTCCAATATTTTTGAAACTCAAATAGACTTAATAAAATCTCTAAAAATATACAATGCACAAGAAGAGGAAGATGAAAAGAAAATATCTTCTATTGATGAAGAAAACATTGTAGAAAATATTTTAGATCCAATATCTCACGAAAAACGACTGAAAATATTAAAATCCATTGCTCTTAAACCACATACCTTTTCAGAACTTTCTAAATTAACAAATTTACGTGGAGGAAATTTAATATTCCACCTTAAAAAGCTCCAAAACACAGACTTAATTTTCCAAAAAAAAGATCATGGGGAATATATTTTAAGTTCTAAGGGTTTTCAAATAATTCAATTGCTTTTAAACTTTGATTGATTTTATTAGTCTTTCTATTTTTATCAATTCTTTAAATAGTTAAGAAATATTTTCTATTTTTTTTTTTTTTTTTTTTTTTTAATTATTATTACGAGGGTGAAGCTTAATGATAATGCCAGATGAAATATTATTAGATAATTATCACAACAAAGGAGGGCATATTCACCCAAAACCAGAAGACCATAAAAGAGAAATAAAGATACAATTTAATACACAATCTGAAAATCTGAATATAGTTGTAAATTATATTAATAAAAATAAGAAAATAATAATAAAAGAATTAATAAAGGAGTTGAAAGAATGATTATAACACTAATTAAAGAACAAACTACAAGAGAATATGATGAAAAAATGAAAGCAAAATACGGAAGTATGGAAAAATTAAAAACACTATTAGAAAAAACACCAAAGAATACATTATATGCGGATTTAGAAAACTGGAAGCTTTTATTAGAAACTCCTGAAGAACCTATAAGAATGGAAAATATCATAATTACTAATAAAATAAGTATAGGAGAGAATGAAACACAAATATTAAATATTATTAAAATGAAAAACCTAAAAGTATCCGAGAAATAGCTATTAAAGTAAAAAAAGATCCATCTAATATAACGAATAAAATAAACCTTTTAGCTGAAGAGGGCTTAATTAGTTTCAAAAAAGGATTAAAAAATAGTAAGATGCCAGTTTTAAACTATGATAAAATAGAGATAGCTATTTAATAAAAAAATAATTAAAAACAGAAAATTTTCAGAAAAATATTGGAAAAACAGAAAAAATTGTTTTGCTTGGCAAATTAATCACCAAATGAAAAATTTAAATAAGAGTAGAGATAAATAATAAAATTAGTGATAACATGAATCGAAAACAAATAGCTATGGAATATTCAAAAATTATATACTCTCAAGGAATTGAAAAAATAATTCTTTATGGCTCAGTGGCAAGAGAAGAAGACAATGAAAATTCAGACATTGATATTTTAATAGTCGCTAAAAATAAATATGATGTTGAAGAAAAAATCTACGATACTGCTTATGATTATTATATGCATGATGAAGAAAACATTTCCGTAATTTTACTATCTAATGACGATTTAGAATACAACAAAAACACAAATTTTATAAATAATGTTGAAAAAGAAGGAATTTCGCTTATTTAATGGCGATTTATATGGAAGACAGTGAAAAACTCTTTATAGAAGCAAAAAATAGGTTAGATGATGCAAAATATTTATATGCGGGTAAAAGATACAATTGGACTGTTTCACAATCTTATTATACTATGTTTTATGCTGCTAAATCATTGATTTATCAGAAAAACCTCAGTTCAAAAAAACACTCTGGAGTAATGAAGTTATTTAGTTTACACTATGTTCATGAAGGATATTTTAATGAAGCTATTGCAAAATTATATTTCAGAGCAGAAAGAACAAGACTGGATGCAGATTATGATGTTATAATTAATTATGATCAAAAACAAGCGAAAAGATCATTAGAAAATGCCATGAGTTTCTTAGAAGAATGTGAAAAGTTTGTTTAATTTTTAATTAAGAAATAAAATCAAATATTTTTTTTATTCAATCAATTAATTTGGTGTTAATATTTTTCCTGTAGAATACTTTCTTGTTTTGATAATAATTGGGCTTTTAGTTGGATTTTTATCTGGACTTCTAGGTGTTGGTGGAGGATTTATTCTGGTTCCTCTTCAATATTTTCTTTTAAATTATATTGGAGTAGGAAGCGATTTATCTTTTAAGATGGCTCTTGCAACAAGTCTTGCTGTTATATCTCCAATAGCTATTATAACAGCTTACAATCATTACAATGAGTCTAAATTTGATTTAAAGCCGGGAGTTATTTTAGGGGCTTTTGGTATTTTTGGAAGTTTTTTTGGTGCTTTTGTAGCTATTCATCTACCATCAAACATCTTGGAGATTTTATTAGGTGTTACTTTTATCCTTTTGGCCATTAACATGGTTTACAACTCTTACAAAGAAAAAATAGCTGATTATAATTATCAAGGTTCAGGTGAAGGGAAATCTGAACATCATAAATTGCCTATTATTAACAGTATTCTTTTAGGATTAGCCATTGGATTTTTTGCTGGACTTTTTTCTTTAGGTGGAGGGGTATTTTTAATTCCTGCATTAACCATCTTAATAGGGTTTTCAATGATTTCTGCCATAAGAATATCAAGTGTTTTTATTGCCATAACATCTTTTGGAGGCATTTTTTCATATTTAGTCAACAGCTTTTATATTAAAACAATTCCTTACTCTATAGGGTATATAAACTTACTTAACATAATTGTAATAGTGATGTTTGCTATTCCTTTAAGCTATTTAGGAACAAAATTGGTTTACAAAGCAAATGAAAAGATTTTAAAAAGAATATTTGCTATTTTCATGATTTATATAGGGTTGAACTTATTAAATCTTGATCCATTTTTGTTTATTTTATCTTTGCTTTGATATTTATTAATTTTTTCTAAAATTTTTGCTTTATTTTAGTTTTATATAATTTTTTTAGATAAATCTTTTTTAGATAGCTTTTTAAATGTTAAAAACAATATTAATTTATACTAAAAATTTTACTAAAGATTTATAATAATCTTATACTAATATTTAAACAAAAATTTATTTATATAAAAATTTAAATATATTAGAATTCATTTTTTTATAAAAAATATCAGAAAAAAATTTATATTTTACTATTTTTAATTTTATATAATAAATAAACATTTTAAAAATTATTCTTTTTTCTTAAATTATGAATTAAATAATTTTTATCATTTTTTTATGTGCATAATTAATATTTATTAATCATAATTAGATATTTTTTCTTAAATTACTCTATTATTTGATTATAGTTTATATTCTATTAATTATAATTAGATATTTTATTAATATAATATTTTTAAATATAACTTTATTCGCATAATATATATTGGAATTAGCTGGTGATGATGTGAACAGTAGAGAAATTGAGCTTAGTGGACATATAATAGACTCATTAATTTTACCAAAGGTCTTAGATATAATAATGGATTATGGTGGAGATTTTCAGATAAATGAATTTCAAGTTGGAAAATTAAAATCAGACATATCTACAGCAAAGATTTTAGTTGAAAATGAAGATCCTAAGATTTTGGATTCTATTTTAGATGAGTTAAGTGAAATTGGTGCTTCAATAGCACAAATAAAAGAAGTAGAGCTACTGGAATCTCCTAAGGATAAGGTTGTTCCAGAAAACTTTTACTCTACAACCAACCATACAACAACCATTCTTCGCAATGGGGTTTGGTTAAATGTTGATGAGATTGAAATGGATTGTATGGTTGTAGTTGATGATAAGAATAAAAAAACATTCTGCAAACCACTTAACCAGATTAAAAAAGGAGATTTGATAGTCGTTGGAAGAGAGGGAATAAAAGTTACTCCCCCACAAAGACCAAGAGGTAAAAAAGGTGTATTTGAATTTATGAACAGTGATGTTTCATCAGAAAAGCCATTGAATTCAACAATAGAAAATATTGCATCTGAGATTAAAGAAATAAAACTAAAAGGAGGTAAAATAGCTATTGTTGGAGGACCAGCTATTGTCCATACAGGAGCTGCTGATTTACTTTCTCAGCTAATTAAAGAGGGATTTATTGATTATCTTTTTGCAGGTAATGCTCTTGCAACTCACGACATTGAAAATGCTCTTTATGGAACATCTTTAGGGGTTTGTATAAAAACAGGAAATGTAGTTAAAAGAGGACATCGTCATCATATAAGAGCCATTAATGAAATAAACAATGCTGGTTCTATTAAATCTGCTGTTGAAAAGGGGTCTTTAAAAAAAGGAATTATGTATCAATGTATTAAAAATAATGTTCCATTTGTTTTAGCGGGTTCAATAAGAGATGATGGTCCACTTCCAGATGTAATCACAGATTCAATGATTGCTCAAGATAAAATGAGAGAGTATTTACAGGATGTTGATATGGTTATAATGATTGCTACTATGTTACACTCAATAGCTACTGGAAATATCATTTCTTCAAAGGTTAAAAGTATTTGTGTAGATATTAATCCTGCTACAGTTACTAAATTGGCAGATAGAGGTAGTGCTCAAGTTGTGAGTATAGTGACAGACATTGGAACTTTTATGCCTCTTTTATACCAAAAATTACATAAATAATTATTTTACACAATGAATATGGCTTATTTCTTAAATATCTTGACATAAGACAAGTTTTAATTTAAAATAAACTTAATTATCCAAAAACTTTAAAATAGAAGTTTACATATTATATGGTCTTTTTCATGTCAAAATAAATTTTATATAAAAGTATATCATTTTTTATTAAAGTAGATTTTTTAATTAAACTATAGAATTTTTTATATATCAGATTAAATATATTAATATAATCTTATATAATATATATAAATTAATATATATTATAATAATATAACATTTATTAAATTAATATATAATTTTAATATATCCACATTAATAATAATATTAATATATTAAATTAATTATTACATTTAAGATATTTTTTATTTTTAAAAGATTTTACATATTGATTCTTTAGGTATATATAGGTGTGTTTAATGAAGTTTTTAAAATTTATTTCAACAATCATGTTATTATTAGTTGTATTTTCTTCAATTTGTTTTGTTTCTGCTGAAGATGAGTCTACTCCATCTACTGATGGTTCATCTACTCCAGGTGGGGATTCTCAAAACCAAGGTACTGGAGATGGGTCTAGTGACTCTGGCTCTTCTTCATCTGATTCTAGTAGTTCAAGTTCTAAAGGAAATTCTCCTTCTTCTGGATCATCATCTAGTTCAAGTTCATCGACTTCAAGTAGTGGTAGTGTTACTGGAGATAATAATACAGAAGACACCAATGCTACAAATGAATCCATAAATACTTCTTCTGAAGAAGAAGGAGTTCAGTTTGATGGTTCTTTATTAATCTTAATTGTGTTAATCATTATTTTAGTGTTGGTATTAGCATTTTGGAAATTTGGAAATATTTAATTATTTTCATTATCTAATTTAATTCAATTAACTTTTAATATTTTTACTTGCTTTAATTTTTTATTTTTTCTAATTTTTATTTTTTATTCTTTTTTTATATTTTTATTTTTAAATGTCATTTTTTTACATGTTCAACACTAATTTTGGAACAAAATTTGTCGAGTATATATAATAAACTGAAAAATTAGTGCAAAAAATTAAGTTCTGACTATATTCATTATTTTATTTTTTAAATATAGGTGGCTCCATGAAGCTTAAAAATTTTAAAGCTAGAATTTTAGATTTTAACTTAAATGAAGTGGTTCCTGTTGAAGTAAAAATTGAAAATGGCTTTTTTTCAGAGATTAAAAGAATCAGTGAAGATGAATTACTTGATTTTAATGGAATAATCCTACCAGGATTTATTGATTCTCATATCCATATAGAATCTTCTCTACTCACTCCATCTTTATTTTGCGAAGCAGTTTTACCATTTGGAACAACATCTGTAGTTTGTGATCCTCATGAAATAGCTAGTGTTTTAGGAATGGATGGAATCAATTTTATGGTAGAAAATGGAAAGAATGCACCATTTGATTTTTATTTTACTGCACCATCATCTGTTCCAGCCACTAATTTTGATAAATCTGGAGCCACTATTGATTCTAATGATATTGATGAACTTTTAAAAAGAGAAGAATTTGTTGCTTTAGCTGAAATGATGAATTTTAATGGGGTCATAAATAAAAATTGGGAGGTAATGGCTAAACTAAAATCTGCTAAAAAACATTTTAAACCTATTGATGGGCATTGTCCAGAGTTAAGTGGTGAAGATTTAAAAAAATATATTTATTTTGATGGATTTGATGAAAAACATTTGGAAGATGATTCAGATTTATCTAAACCTAATTTAAAATCTTCATATATTTCGACTGAACATGAATCAAGCAGTTTTAAAGAAGCCATTGAGAAAAAGGCATTGAACATGAAAATAATGGTGAGAGATGGATCTTCTGCTAAGAATATGCAAGCCATTTTAAATTTTAATGAAAGATTAGAATTTTTGAAAACACAAGATTTCTTTGGTCATATTTCAAGTGAAGATTTTCAAAAAATCCTTAAAAACCCTATTTTTGATTTTATAGTTAGTGATGATAAGGAACCTACAGATTTAATAAAGGGGCATTTGAATTTATCTTTAAAAAAAGCTATTGATTTGGGCATCGATACCATTGAAGCCATTAAAATGGTTAGTTTAAATCCTTCAAATCATTATAATTTAAATTCTGGAGAAATAGCTCTTGGAAAAATAGCTAATTTTATTGAAGTAGATAGTTTAGAGAATTTAAATGTTTTAAAAACATATGTTCATGGAGAACTTGTAGCTAAAAATGGTAAATCATTGTATAATGGAAAAAGGCCACAAATAATTAATAATTTTAATGTTAGTAGACGATTATCTAAAGATTTTGATATTTATATTGGTGATAAAAATTTAAAAACAGTTAATGTAAATGTAATTGGTTTAAATGAAGGGAAATTAATTACTGATAAGCTTAATTGCAATTTGAATTTAGAAAATAATATAATTCAGCCTAATTTAAATGAAGATGTTTTAAAAATATCTGTTATTAATCGTTATTTAGATAATGAAAAAAATAATCTTAGTTCTATAGGTAATGGTTTTGTTAAAGGTTTTAATCTTAAAAATGGAGCTATTGCAACAAGTGTTTCCCATGATTCACATAACCTTATAGTTGTTGGAGTAAATAGTAATTTAATGGCAAAAGCAGCTAATTTAGTAATAGAAAACAAAGGAGCAATTGTTGCTGTAAGTGAAAATGAAGAGATTATTTTGCCTCTTCCTATTGCTGGATTAATGTCTGATAAGAAAATAGATGAAGTAGCAGACAAACTTAATTCATTAAATCTCTTTGTAAAGTCTTGTGGGTCTAAATTTGAATATCCTTTTATGAATTTATCATTTTTAGCTCTTTTAGTAATTCCACATTTAAAAATCAATAGTTCTGGGCTTTTTGATGCAGATAACTTTCAATTTATTGATTTAATTAATTGAAATAGCCATTTTTTCATTTTTTTTTTTTTTTTTTTTTTTAATAATCTCATTATTTTTCATTTATTTTTTTTATTAATTAAACAGTTATTATTTATTCATTTAGTGTTAAGAAATCATAGATTATCTTTGCAGCGAGAATTGCTGAAGGAGAACCAAGTGTTTTTGTATTTAACTCAACTAAATCAAATCCGACTATTTCTTTTTTTGAAATAATTTCTAATAATTCTTCAAATACATTTAAATCAATACCATTTGGAACAGGATTTCCAACTTCTTCTACAATAGTTGGATCAAAAGCATCTAAATCTACAGTTAAATAAATAGGATTATTGATATTCATTAAAATATTTTTTAACTCATCTAATTTATTTAAGCCATTTAATTTATTTAAGTCATCTAATTTATTTAAGCTGTTTTTTGAATCAATTTTTAATTCATTTGATGAGAAAACTTTTATATCTGATTTATTTGAAACATATTTTTCTTCTTCATATGATGATGAGCGAATTCCTATCTGAATAATTTCTTTTGGTTTTAGCTCATGAATTCTTCTTAAAACTGTTCCATGTGAGTAAACTTCACCTTGAAGATCATTTGCCATATCTAAATGTCCATCAAAATGTATAATTGAAGTGTTGTTAAATTTGTTTGGATTAAATTTTTTCAGTGAGTTTAAAACACCTAAACTAATACTATGCTCTCCACCTAGGACTATAGGTTTAACATTCAGTTGATTTAATTCATCTATCGAATCTTCAAGATTTTTTAAGGTTTCTTTTAAATTTCCAAAAATAACATTTAAATCTCCAAAATCAAAAAAAATAGTTTCTAAAGATTTTTTAAACCTATAATTGTATTTTTCAAATGAGTATCCTGCATGTCTAATACTTATAGGTCCATTTCTTGAACCAGTTCCAAATGAACTTGTTGAATCAAAGCCAACACCAATAATTCCCCAAATATTTTTCTCATTATCTTTAATATTATTTTTCGCATTGCTTTCTTTTTCAACAATGCACTTTATTTCTTCGATTTCATTTTCATTTTGAGAAAACGGAAATTTCCATGGTTCATATGTGTTAAACAACATTTTATCATTATTAAAGTTTTTAAAAGTTGAAATTTTTCTCAGTTAAAATATTTATATATTTAAAGATTTAATGATTTTAAAATTATATATTTCAGAAAAAGTCATAAACTGAATTTTATAGTTTAAGTATAATAAAATTAAAAACATAAAAATAAGATTTTTTTATAGAGGTTAATTGAAAAATAGATAAAAATTTAAAAAAAGTAAAATTAAAGATAAATAAAAATTAATAAGAACAATAAAAAATTAATAACTAAAATAAAATTAATAGATTAATATAATTAATGAAATCAACTAATAAATTAATAGATTAACTAATTAATTAATAGATTAATAATAATTAATAAAATCATTTTAAAAAAGTATTAAATTTTATTATTAAACTGTTTTATCCGCCTTTTGTTCTCATGATTTTTAAATTACCAAGAGCTTCAATGTATTCTACTTCAGTTCCTTCAGTGATTTTATCTTTTAATTCATCAGGAAGTGGTAATTCAAAGGTTTCATAATTTTCTAAATCCATAACTTGGACTTCACTGCCCATTAAAGCTAAAACAGAGCCTGTTCTTTTATCAATAATTGGAATGTCAACTTTTTTATCTACAGGCTTAACAAGACTTCTTTTTTGATTATCAAAAACTCCAACTGCTTCGATTCTTGCTTTTGCAGCTCCATGCTTACCTGGTGATGATGTAGAATAAGCCGTAATTTTTGAAGCTTCGCCATCTAATATAATATATTTACCTACTTTTAAAGTTTTTACTTCCACTACTTTTTTTGACATATTATTTATCCTCCAAAATAGATTAAAATGATTAAAGTTAATAAATTGCTGATTACATTGAATAAAATTTTAATTTTTACATAAACATAATTTCAATTATTTATTCGAAGAGTTATAAATATAATCTCTCAAATATTTCTATATTTAATAAATATATTTATAGTATTATAAAGTATTTAAATTAAAGTATATATATTTTTTCTATTACTGATTTCAATGCTATTAGTTTAAGATTTTTTTCTTAATTTTTCTTAATTTTCTTTTCATAATTTTTCCTTTTAGATCTGTGCAATGATTATTTTTTTTGTAAAAATAGATATTTAATTAAAATATGTTAAAACCTATTTAAAGTAGTAATATATGTTTTTATAAAAAATAAACATTTAAAAATAATTATGATATTGTAAAAAACCTTTATTTAAAAGCAATTATAATTTGTAAAAAACTTTTATTTTAATTGGTCCTCTTTATTTTTTGAGAAAACCTTTTGATCAAACTTTTTTTAAAAGTTTGTTTTAAATGCTCTTCTGATTATTAAATAACTCATATTAATTAACTCATATTAATTAGTTAAATTTAAATG
>NZ_LWMV01000196.1 GCF_001639295.1 Methanobrevibacter curvatus
ATATAAATTAATAATTTATTAAGAATTATTTTACTAAATAAAATTGTAATTAATGGGTATAATAAATTTAATCGATTTAAAATCAATTTTAAATTATCTAAAATCTAAATTATCTAAAATTTAATTTTGAATTATGGAACATCTTCTAATATCGAAAATTTTATTAATGCTAATAATTAAATATTATTTATATTTAATTCTTTTTTTCTTTTTTTTAATTTATTTTTAGTAGATGGAATTATGAGGAAATTTAACTTTATTAAGACTTCAATTGAAGGGGTTTTCATTATAGAACCTACAGTGTTTGGAGATGAACGTGGATATTTTATGGAAACTTTTCAAAAAAATGAATTTGAAGAAGCAGGAATTAATGAATATTTTGTGCAAGATAATCAATCAAAATCAAAAAAAGGAGTTTTAAGGGGACTTCATTTTCAATATACTCATCCACAAGCTAAATTAGTTAGAGTAATCAAAGGAGAAGTTTTTGATGTTGCTGTAGATTTAAGAAAAGCTTCAAAAACTTATGGTAAATATGTAGGTGCTGTATTGTCTGAGGAAAATAAAAAACAACTTTATGTTCCATCAGGTTTTGCCCATGGATTTTTAGTTCTATCTGATGAAGCAGAATTTACATATAAATGCTCAGATTTTTACAACCATGAGGATGAAGGTGGAATTATTTGGAATGACCCAGAAATAGCTATTGATTGGCCTTTTAAAAATGATGAAATAATTTTATCAGACAAAGATAAATTATATAAAAAATTAAGTGAAACTTCTACAAATTTTTAATTTTATTATATTGGTCTTATTATGAATTTTGGTTTTATTAATGAATTTTAATGAATTTTGAAGATTTTAATGGGTTTTATTAGAAGGGTTTTAATTTAAATCTTAAACTTTCAACTAGTTTCAATAAATTTATTTAGTTTTTGAGGTGTTTTAATGAAAATTTTAGTTACAGGTGGAGCAGGATTTATTGGAAGCAATTTTATTCAATACATGTTAGATAAATATTCAAACTATGATTTCATAAATTTAGATTCTTTAACTTACTGTGGAAATTTTGAAAATCTTAAAAGTGTTGAAGAAAATGATAACCATCAATTTATAAAAGGAGATATTAATGATACTCTTCTAGTTGATGAAATTATATCAAATGATGTTGATGTAGTTGTGAATTTTGCTGCTGAGTCTCATGTAGATAGAAGTATTGAAAATCCTAAGATATTTTTAGAATCTAACATTTTAGGAACACAAAATCTAATTGAAGCAGGAAAAAAACATGAAATAGATAAATTTGTTCAAATTTCTACAGATGAAGTTTATGGATCTTTAGGAAATGAAGGTTATTTTTCTGAAAACACACCTTTGTCCCCTAATAGCCCTTATTCAGCAAGTAAAGCTGGTGCAGACTTAATTGTAAGGGCTTACAATGAGACTTATGATTTTCCAATTAATATAACTCGTTGTTCTAACAACTATGGTCCATTTCAATTTCCAGAAAAATTAATTCCTTTAACTATTAACAATGCATTAAACAATAAAAAACTCCCAGTTTATGGGGATGGAAAGAACATTAGGGATTGGTTACATGTTTATGATCATTGTTCTGCCATTGACAGAGTAATTCATAAGGGAATATCTGGTGAAGTTTATAATATAGGTGGAAACAATGAAAAAGAAAATATTGAAATTGTTAAAATAATTTTAGATTATTTGGACAAAAGTGAAGAGCTAATTGAATTTATTGAAGATAGACTAGGTCATGATAGAAGGTATGCTATAGATTCAAGCAAAATTCAAAATGAATTAGGATGGAAACCAAAATATACTTTTGAATCAGGAATTACAGAGACAATTGACTGGTATCTAGATAACCAAGAGTGGTTGACAAACATAGTAAGTGGTGAATATTATAAATACTATGAAAATACTTATAAAATTTAATAATTAACTTTTTAATAATATTAACTTTTTAATAATTATTTTTTTTACCTTATTGGCAGTTAAAACCATGTTTTTAATGTGACTTGACAGTTTTGAATTTGAAAATATTTAATTTTATTTTTTATTGGAACATCATTTATATTGAAATTTTTTGGAATAGCTATTAAAATTCCATTAAAATTGTCAATGTTATTTTTATCTATTTTTAAATGTAAATAATACACTTTTTCATTGGTATTGTTTAATAAATTTTCTATCTTATTATTTAAATAATATGGACTTCCTATTATTTGTGTTTCTCCTGTGTTAATATTATCCATGGTATTAAGAGTCCAATAGCTATTTATTTCTATTGAACCTTCATCTATCAATAGATAATAGTCCATATTTGATAAATTATCACTATTTATTTTAAAATTCTTGCAAATCCAGATAAATTGATTATTATCTTGATGTATAGGGTTTGTTTGATTATTTATATTCATTATATTTATATTCATTATGTTTATACATTGATCCTTTTGTTCACTACTAAACATGTTTTTTTCAAAACTTATTAATTTGAATTTTGAATAAAAATCACACTTTACTAACCGAGTATTTGATATAATATTGTTTGGATTTTCTAATATTTCGCTATCTCCTATTGTAATGGTATTTAAATCAGTATCTAATGGCTTTAAATAAATAGAACTTTTTATATCTCCATGAAATACTTTATTTTTCATTAATTTTCCATAATTATCTCTTAATCTTGAGAATTTTTCATAGTTTACACTGTTTAAACTGGTTTTATTTTCTCCATCTATAATGGCAAGTCCTGGATTTATATTGTCAATGTTTGATAAAATTTCCCAATTATTTGGGCTTCCTGGATTTTTTATTAAATTATTAATTGTTTCTATGTTTTTACTTTCTAATTCAGATTTTTCAAGAGAATTTAATATTTTTTCATTTGAACTAGACATAATAAAGCTCATTATTCCTAACAATATCACTAATACAACTACAGCTATCATTAAATCATTAATTATTAATCCTTTGTTGTTTATTGTGAACATTTTATTATTTTTAATTATTTTTTCATTCTCTTTTACTGTTTTGGCATTGGTTATAATTAACTTTTTATTATTTTGTTCTTGAGTTTTATTTTTTTTTAATAGCTTATTTATTGGGAGTATTTTCATGTTCTCACCTTAATTAGGGTCATATTTAGCTAAGGTCGTATTTAGATAAAACCATATTTAGCTAAGGTCATATTTAGCTAAGACCATATTTAGTTTTATGCGAACTATCCAAGATTATTACTTCATTCATGCCATTAAATGTATTGTAAATCATACTCTCTCCAGGATAACTATCATGTCCAAATATGACATGATCAGAGGCTGATGTTGAGCTTAGTCCACTGTTGTGGATTCCTGAAGATATTATAAATGTCTCAAATCCGTAGTCTAAACAATCTCCTTTTCCTTCTAATCTATGTAAATAGCATGCTCCATCTGCACTTTCATGATAGTATCCATTTTCAATACAATTTTTTAAAGTTTTTCCTATTCCATGTTGTATGTAAGGATCGAATATACATTTCTTTATTAAAAGTGGAGAACTAGCATTTACGTAGTAGTCAGAATTTGTTTGATTGTTATTGAAGAGATAATTTCTTAATGAGTTTCCATAATTTATTTTTGTTTCATTATAAGTAAAACTAGAATCATTTCCACATTTTAAAAATGGCAAAGGGTCTTTTAAATTTATAACAGATATTTTTTCCGTGATTATTTTTGAATAAAAATTATTTGCTTTTTTTCCACTTAAATTAAGGATAACATTAATATAAAATGGATCTTCGTTATTTTCTACATACAGCACATGATTTTCTATATTTATGCCTGTTGCATTGTAAAACTCTTGTTTTTTCATTTGTAATTTTTCGTTTAATCTGCTCTTTATTTCTTCTTTACTATCCTCAAGTGATGTTTTGTTTAAACAAACTTCTTCTGAAATTTCTTGTAATGTTTCATATCCAATATTTGGAATATTATTTTTATAATTTTCAATCTCATAATTAAAGCTATTTAAACCTATTAAATTATTGTCTGTTTGATTTTCACTTAATAATGTATTTAAAATTAACACGGATAATATTATTGTAACAATTATCATTAAAAATCCTAAAATTGAGAACATGTTTCCTTTATTGTCAATTGATTTTAATTTTTTTAGTTTATCTTTTTCTTTGTTTTTCTTGAGGTTTCTTTTTATTACCATATTTATTGATTTTTCTACACTTAATAAACTTTTTTCTTTATTTGGATTAATTTTATTACTTTTTTTTACTTTTTTTAATTTTATTTATCTTTTTTAGTTTTATTTATCTTTTCTAATTTTATTTATCTTTTCTAATTTTATTTATTTTTTCTAATTTTATTTATTTTTTCTAATTTTTTTTAGTAAGTTTTAATAAGTTAATTTTTTCAATAAATATAAATAATATGAAAAACAACATTTTAATATTATAAAATCTTTTTATTATTTTAAAATTTTATCAATGGTTTAAAAATTTTTATTAAGTTTCTAGATCATTTTAAAAAAATATTTCTAATATTTTTTTAGGAGGTTTTTTATGACAGATACTATAAGAACTTGGCGTCATGCTAATGAACGATATAATCTCATCGGTTCAAAATGTAAAACCTGTGGAGAGGTTTTTTTCCCATCAAGAGTAGTTTGCCCTACATGTAGAAGAAAAGGAATCATTGAACCATTTCATTTATCTGGAAAAGGTAAAATTCACACTTTCTCTATTATTCGAACACCTACAAGCGAGTTTAAAAAAATAGCTCCTTATGCTGTTGCTCTTGTTGAACTTGAAGAAGGTACTAATATTTCTGCTCAAATTGTGGATGCAGATATTGATAAATTAGAAATTGGAGATCCTGTTGAGTTAGTTTTTAGAAAAATACGTGAAGATGGAGATGACGGAGTTATCACTTACGGGTTTAAATTTAAACTTGCCAAATAATTTTTTTTAATTAATTTTTCTGATATTAATACTTTTTATTTTTTTTTAAAACATAAGTATTAAATTTTTTTAATTTAGTAATATTATTTATTTATAAAATTCTTATTCATTTGAAACAAACTTTTAGAAAAAGTTTGATCAAAAGCTATTTGAAAGATAAAGCATTTTACTTTATAAGTAGTGCTTTTATTAATTTTAAATTTATTTATTTATAAAATCATATATTTATTTATAAAATTTTTATTCATTTATAAATCTTATTTATTTTATTAAAATTACATTTTTAAATAATTACTGAGGTGTTTTTAATGAGCAATGATGTTAATACTGACAATAATAATATAGAAACTGCTGTACTTTTAATTAGTCATGGTAGTAGATTACCCTATGGTAAAGAAGTTATTAATGATTTGGCAGATATGTATAGGAAAATATCTGACTATAAAGTTGGAGTTGGATATATGGAAATAGCTCAACCAGACATTTCTACTGCAATTGATGATTTAGTAAAAGGAACTAATATTAACAGAATAATTGCAGTTCCTGTATTTTTAGCACATGGTGTTCATACAAAAAGGGATATACCAAGTATTTTAGGTCTTCCTGTTGAAAAAGAAAACAAAGAAAGTAACAAGCACCATCATAATCATAACCACAGCCATTCTCACTCTCATGGTCATTCTCATGAAGTTAATAAAGTTAATTTTGATGGAGAAATAGTTTACACTGAGCCATTAGGTGCAGATCCTTTGGTTCTTGAAATCATCAAAAAAAGAGTTGCTGATGCAGAATAAACTTTAATACTCTCTTTTTTATAATTTATTTTATTTTTCTATTTTTTTATTTTTTTTATATTTCCAATTATTTTTTCTATTTTTCTGATTTTTTCTATTTTTTTTATTGTCAGTTCTTATTTTTTCTATTTTTTTTTATAATTTTTCTCTAATTTTTATCTTTTTTATTCAAAAAATTTATAATTTAAAAAAACTATATTAATATTATGGATGAATTAAATTTTGATATTAACACTTTGAAAATTTCAGACATTGGGGAAAAAAAATTAGTTTCTTTTATAACTGAAAAAATTGGATTTGAAAATTTTTCAAATGAATTTAATGGATTTAAAGAAATATGGGATGATGCAGCAGTTTTAGACTTAGGTGATTTTTATTTAACATTTACATCAGACATATTAATTGAAAAATACCATTTTCCTTCTTGGTTGACATATTGTTCATATGGATTTAAGGCTGTTAGTGTAAATATGAGTGATTTAGCTGCAATGGGATCTAAACCTGTTGGAATCATAATATCTTTATCTTTACCTGGAAATTTATCTATTGATTCTTTTGATCAACTTCTTGATGGAATTGTTCATGCATGTAATTATTATAATGTTCCTTTAATTGGTGGAGACACTAATGAAGGTAATGAAATTATTATTTCGCCAACAGTCATTGGAAAAAACAAAAAAAATGAAATATTATATAAATATGGATTTAAAAAAGGTGATTTATTAGCAATTACAGGACCTATTGGATTTTCTGCTCTTGCTTTTCAATTTTATGAAACTAAAAAAACTGATTTAACTAATGCACTTATTACAGAATTTGCTTTTGATGAAAGCAAAATATTTGAAGACATTCTTAAAAAAATAGAATTACCTTTTGGAAAAATAGAAGAAGGTCAATTTTTATCAAAATTTTCTTCAGTATCTGCTGCAACAGATATAAGTGATGGTTTAGCCAGTGAGTTAGGTGAAATGATTAATGAAAACAGGAAATTTAATCAAACCATAGAGGTTAATAAAAATGTATTTAATAAGAGTAAATCTAATAAAAACGAATTTAATAAAAATAAAAGTAATAAAAATAGCTTTGACCCTAATTATTTAAAAAATGGCTTAATTACTATTGGTGATTATGATGATATATATAATTTTCATCCCAAAAATTTTGGCTTTAGGGTTTATGAAAATAGAATTCCATTTATAAAAGAAATTAAAAGGCTATCTAAAATTTTAAATAAAAATTATCTAAATGTTCTTTTTAATTTTGGTGAGGATTTTGAGCTTGTTTTTACAGTAGACAAAAATAATATTGATGAATTTAAGAAAAAATATGAGTCAAAATTTCCACCGTGTTATGTTATTGGAGAAGTCACAGATTCAGATTTAATAGAACTAGAATTAATGGATGGAAGCACAAAAATACTAAATCCTAAAGGGTATGAGCATTTTAAAGATTAATATTCTTTATTCTTTAATTTAATAAAATTTAATTTTATTTTATTTTAATTCATATCTTGTTTTTTTTAGCTAACTTTTAATATTTTTCAAATCTAATTTTTCTTTTAATATTATTACATTTTTAATGATTTTTAAGGTGACTAAATGAATAAAGAAACACTTTTTTACAAAAAATTAGATAATGAATCTAATAATAATTGTAATAATAATTGTAATAACAATAGTAATAATAGTAGTAATAACAGTAATAATAGCAATAATAATGCATTTAACTCTTTTAATAGAGTTCAATGCCAAATATGTGCTAGATATTGTTTAATTGAAGATAATTCTTATGGTTTTTGTGGAAGAAGAAAAAATATCAGAGGAAAGTTATATTACATGGATTATAATTTGTTATCTTCTTTGAATGTTGATCCAATAGAAAAAAAACCTCTTTATCATTTTTTTCCAGGAACCACAACATATTCTATTGGAGGATTTTCATGTAACATGTCTTGTTTGAACTGTCAAAACTTTAAAATATCTCAAGAATATAGTGAAACCAATGAATTTAATATTTCTCCTTTAAAAATAGTTGAAAATGCTATTTCTAATGAATGTTCTTCAATTTCTTTTACCTACAACGAACCAACAATACAGCTTGAATTTTATATGGAAATAGCTTCGATTTCTAAAAATTATGATTTAAAAAATATTTTTGTCAGTAATGGCTACATGTCAGATGAATCTTTAGATTTAATTTTAAAATATATAGATGCTTTTAATATAGATTTAAAATCTTTTTCCAATGATTTCTATAAAAATATATCTAATGCTAATTTAAATAACGTTTTAGATAATTTAAAAAAGATATACAAAACTAATAAACATTTAGAAATAACTAATTTATTAATCAATGGTAAAAATGACTCCTCTCCTATGATTTCATCTCTTCTTCAATTTATTGTGGATGAATTATCTCCATCTGTTCCTATTCATTTTTCAAGATTTTTTCCATACTATAAAATGATGAATACATCTCCCACAATCTTAGAATCTTTATATAATGCACAAAAAACAGCCATTGATATGGGTTTAGAGTATGTTTATTTAGGAAACATTAATAGTAATCAAAATAGCTATTGTCCTAACTGTGGTGAGCCATTAATTAAAAGAAATGGCTATTCTATTATTTTAATGGATAAAATCGAAGATTCTAATTGTAAAAACTGTGGATATCATTTAAATTTTATAATGTAATTATCTTTATACATTGCATTATATGGTAATGTCAAATACTTTAGTATTTTTGGCTTGAGAGCTTTATAAAAAATTTATTTTCAAAATTATTTGGTTAAAACTATTTGTTTTTAAAATTAAGGTGTTTAGACATTTTTAAATCTTGAGGTTTTTGAGAAAAAAAATCATGATTTTTTTTACATACAAGTTTTTTTCCACAGCTTGACAGTCTTAAAAATAACATTTAAATAAAATTAATTAAAGAGATAATACTTAATAAATAAAAAAATAGGTTTTTGAATATTATCTATTATCTATATATTCTACTATTAATATTACAATATTCAGTATTACAATATTCAGTATTACAATATTCAGTATTACAATATTCAATATTACAATATTCAATATTACACTATTCAATATTACACTATTAATATTATACAATTAATATTATTCAGTTTATATTTTAACTCGTTAATTAATGACATAATATCTATTTGTTTATTATTACTTTTTGCAAATAATTTTATTAATTCTAATCACTTTATTTTCTAAAATAAGATTTTTATGAACTTTTTTTTATTAAATGATATTTAGGAATTAGTATCATTTTTAAAGTTATTACTATTCTATTAAATATAATTTTATTAAATATAATTTTATTAGATATATTTTCTATTAGATATACTATTTATGCTATTTATCAGAAATTGTCTAATGCTGTCTATCAATACTAAATAACTATGGTTTAAGAGGATTTTAATGAAAAATAAAATAAAAGCCAGGGTAAAATTTTATAGAAAAAAATTTAGAAGGGTTTTTGGTAAAGGGAAAGCCTTAGTTAAAAATAGTTTTTTGGTAAGGTATGAGAGTTTGGAGGTTGATGATAATTTAATTTTGTTAGAATCAAAAAATGGAAAAGATTTGGGCTCTAATATATTTTATTTGTTAAAAGAGTTATCTAATGAAAGATATGAAAAATATACAGTTATTTTAGCCATTAAAAAAGATAAAAAAGAGTGTATTGAAAAATTTTTAAGAAGATACAATATAGAAAATGTAGTTTTATGTTTTATTCCAAGCTTAAAGTATTTTAAATATTTAAACACTGCTAAATATTTGTTCAATGATACAACATTTCCTTATCAGTATATTAAAAAAGACTCTCAAATTTATGTAAATACATGGCATGGAACACCCCTTAAAAATCTTGGAAAATATGTTAAAAAACGAGCATACTCTATTGGAAATGTTCAAAGAAATTTGGCCATGGCAGATTATATAATACTTCCTAATGGTTTTTCTAAAGATGTAATGATTGATAGTTATATGATTGAAAAACTTTCTAAAGGAAAATCATTATTAATGAATTATCCTAGGAATGAAGTATTTTTAAATCAACAACGGAAAAATGAAATTAAATCCAAATTAAATCTTAATAATAATGAAATTATTGTTTACATGCCTACATACAGGGGAATTTTAGGTGGATCAAATACAGAAGAATATATAGAAAAATTAGAGAATTATTTCAGAGAAATTGATGAGCATTTAAGTTCAAAACAAACTTTTTATGTTAAATTACACCCATTCATTAAAAAATCTATAGATTATTCTAATTATAAAAATATAACCTCATTTCCAGAGAATTATGAAACATATGATTTTTTAAACCTCGCCGATTGTTTAATCACAGACTATTCTAGTGTATTTTTTGATTTTGCAATTACTAAAAATAAAATTATTTTATTTCCTTACGATGAGGAGGAATATGTTAAAAATCATGGACTAAAGATAAATTTACAAGATTTGCCATTTCCAAAAGTTTATGATGTTGAAAATTTGATTTTAGAAATAAATTCAAGAAAAAACTATGATGATGAGGAATTTTTAAGGAAATTCTGCCCATATCCAGGTGAAAATGCTAGTAAACATCTTTGTGACTTTATTTTGCTAAATATCCCTTCAAAAAATGTTATTGTTCAAAATATAAATACTTTAAAAGATAAAAATGAAAAAGAAAATGTATTGATTTATGCTGGAAATTTTGCTAGAAATGGTATTTCCACTTCTCTTTTAGCATTACTTGAGAATATAGACTTAAATAAAAGAAACTATTTTTTAGGAATAAATACAAAAACAACTAAAAGATACAGCAGTAGCTTAGCAAAAATCGCTGAAAAAATTCATTATATTCCTATCAGAGACAATGAAGATTTCACAATTTTAGAAGGTATTTCTTATAAGTTGTATATCAATCATTCTATTAAAAATAATTTTATAGAAAAAAATCTTGATAATGCATACAAGAGAAATCTTAGAAAGAACTTTAATAGTATTGATTTTGATACGGTCATACATTTTACAGGATATGAACTAAAAATAACAAATCTTTTAAGAAGATTTAGATCTAAAAAAATTATTTTTGTACACAATGACTTAGTTCAAGAGATTGAGACTAAACAAAATCATCATTTTTTAACTTTAAAAGATTTTTATAATGATTGTGATAAAATTGCTATTGTTAATGAGGATTTACGTCTACCAATTAGTAAAATTAAAGGTAGTGATAAGAACATAATGGTTGTTGAGAACTTCATTGATTATGAAGGAATAATTAATAGATCTAATGAAGAAGTTTCCTTTGATGAAATCACAAAAACAGATATTTCTCCAGAAAATTTAAAAAAAATCCTTGATAATGAAAAATTTAAAAAATTTATTACAATTGGAAGATTTTCTCATGAAAAAGGACATATTAGACTTCTTAAAATTTTTAATGAATTTTATAAAAAAAATAAAGATGTTTATTTAATTATAATTGGGGGTTATGGAAGAGAATATATTAAAACTCTTGAACATGCTCAATCATTAGAATCTTCAGACAATATTATTATAATTAATTACTTAACTAATCCATTTCCTATTTTAAAAAAATGTGATCTATTTATTTTGCCTTCATTTTATGAAGGCTTGGGTTTGGTTATTTTAGAAGCAGATATTTTAGGAGTAAAAGTATTTTCAACAGATGTTTCTGGTCCAAAGACATTTATGGGAAAGTATGGTGGATTTTTAGTAGAAAATTCTAAAGAGGGCATTAGAAATGGAATTGAAGCTTTTTTAAATGGTGAAATAGATAAGTTAAATATTGATTATAAGCAATACAATAAAGAAATACTTAAACATTTTGAAAATTTGTTTAGATAGCATCTTATATTAAAATACTAGTAATTTTTTAAAAGATAGAAGAATTTAAATATTAATTATTTATATGATAATTTATTTTTTAATTATTTTTTAATTATTTTTTAATTATTTTTTAATTATTTTTTAATTATTTTTTAATTATTTTTTAATTATTAAATTTAATACTTCAAGAGGTAAATTATGAAAGTAGGTATTATCACTTTTAGCTCAGCTCATAACTATGGGGCAATGCTCCAAACATATGCACTTCAAGAAACTGTTAAAAATATGGGTTTTGGTGTAGAAATAATTAATTTTCGTCCAAAAGTAATTGATAATATATATGATCCTTTTAGGAGAAAAAGACGCAATTGGCTTGATATAAAATATTATAAGCATAGAATTGATCTTTATACAAAATACAGATTCAAAATTCGAAAGTTTAATGGCTTTGAAAAATTTTTAAAAGAAAATTTAAATACAACTAAACCATACCAAACATTTTATCAATTGTTAGATGCTAATTTGTCCTACGATTTACTAATAGCTGGGAGTGATCAAATATGGAATCAGGAGATAACTCAAGGTTTAAATCCTGCATATTTTCTTAAATTTGCAGATGATAAATCAAAAAAAATCTCTTATGGTGCAAGTATTGGTTCAGATACAATAGAAAAATTTGATCTAAATATTTTTAAACACTACTTGAAAAATTTTGACTCAATTTCAATTAGAGAAAGCTCAGCTTTAAACTTTATTAAAAAATTAACCAACAAAAATGTCGACATTGTAGTTGATCCAACATTGCTACAAAATAAGGAATTCTATGAGAAAATTAAAAACGACAATATACTCAATGAACTAAAATTAAAAAAAGATGATTATGTATTTGTATTCACCTTAGAACATAATGAAGAAATTTTTAAAATAGCCGATGAATTTTCTAAAAATAATGGATTTAAAGTTGTTTTCAACAGACCAGTTAAGAGATTTGAAAACCAGGTTAAATCTGTTCCTTTTGTTGATCCTAAGGAATTTTTATCTTTAATCTACAATGCAAAATACATTGTAACTAACTCTTTTCACGGGCTTATTTTTTCAATATTATTTAATAAGAAATTTATTACTGTTCCAAATACCGAAACACCTCAAAGAAGCGAGGAAATTATCAATATACTTAACCTGAATGATAATTTATTTTATTCTTTTAATGACTTCAAAAAAATAAAGTCTAATGATTTTAATATTGACTACGATAAAGTTGAAGAAAAGCTTGAGATTTTAGGTGCTAAATCATTAGAATTCTTAAAAAATTCACT
Source organism: Methanobrevibacter curvatus (assembly GCF_001639295.1). Lineage (GTDB taxonomy): Archaea > Methanobacteriota > Methanobacteria > Methanobacteriales > Methanobacteriaceae > Methanoflexus > Methanoflexus curvatus. The sequence continues at coordinate 12,956 of NZ_LWMV01000196.1, forward strand.
TAAACATGAAGAAAAATCTAAACAAGAACTGCTTGTCTCTAATGGAATAGAATCTACAATACAAAATTATAAACCATCTTATTTGGATGATAATGACAATTTTAAATGTTATGGGTGTTATGCTTGTAAAGAATCATGCCCCCAAAAAGCCATTTCTATGATTGAAAATGATGAAGGATTTGTTTATCCTAAAATCAATAATGATATTTGTAATAACTGTAATATTTGTAGAAAAATATGTATTTTTAAAAATGAAAACTTATTAAATGAATTTAAAAATATCACTAATTATCAGAGATTTTATGCAGCATATGATAATGATCCTAAAAAAAGAGAATTCAGCTCATCTGGAGGATTATTTTTAAACTTATCAGAAAAAATTATTTCAGATGGAGGATTTGTATCTGGAGTCAAATATAACGAATCATTAGAAGCTATTCATGACATTGGGGGGTCAATGGATAAATGTTATGAATTTAGTGGTTCTAAGTATCTTCGAAGTAATTTAGATAATGTTTTTCCTAAAATTAAAGAATTACTTTTAAATGATAAGAAAGTTTTATTTACTGGAGTTCCTTGTCAAGTTGCAGGACTTAAAGCATATTTAAATTATATTGATTATAAAAATCTTTTTTTAGTTGAAATACTTTGTCATTCTAACCCTTCTCCTAAAGTGTTTAAAGAGTATATAAATTATTTAGAAACTAAGTTTTTAGATAAAGTAATTGATTTTAAATTTAAAGACAAAACAAAAGGATGGAATAGTCCATCAGTTTTAATCAAGTTTAAAAATGGGAAAGTCATTAGAGAAAGTGGGAGATATAACAACTACAATCGTGGTTTTCAAATTGGACTCTTTCCAAGAGAAAGTTGTTATGAATGTGAATTTGTTAATAAAAATAGAGTTGGAGATTTAACAATAGGTGATTTTTGGGGTATTGAGAAATTCGATGAAACAATGAAAGACGATAAAGGTGTTTCTTTAATAATTACAAATACATCAAAAGGAGAATATTTGTTAGATCAGATTAAACAGAATTTAATTTTAAAAGAAAAGGATTTTAAAATGGCATTTGAAAAAAATCATAAGTATCCAATTGTTCTTAATAGACGAAGATATGATTTTTTCTCTAAATTTAATGAAATGCCTATAGATGACTTATTACTTTCATTTAATAGTGTTAAAAAAAGATATTTAAAAAATAGGAAATTAAATAAGTTAGATAAATTAAAAATTCAATTAAAAAAATTTTTTTTATAACTTAGTTTTTTTATTTAATAATTTTTCTTATATTTAATAGTGGGATTTATGTTTATTTCCTTAGGATTTTTTTTATTTTAAATCTAATGAACCCTTTCCAACTTGAAATATAATTTATATCATCTTTCAATTTTTTGTTTTTTTCTCTAAGCATTCTATTTTTTTTACTCATTAGTTTGTTTTTGTTTGCCATTTTTTTGTTTCTTTCTTTAAAGATTTTTATGTTTTCATACCTTTTTTTAGAAATATCCATATATTTTAATAATCCCCAAATTTCATCATATTTCTCATTTTTATGTAATATCATTAAAATTCTGATTTTTTCATCAAATTTTACATTATTATCAACTAATGTATTGGTAAACTCTACAGCATTATTTAGGGCTTCAATTTTTTCCTCCCCATCACTGCTTAAATGAGATAGATAATTAAATAAGGCATTAATTCTTAAGTTAAAAAAATATTTTAAATAATCTAAAGCATCATCCTTTTTAAACATTTGGTATGCTAATTTTAATCCTTCCAGGTAGTCATAAAAAAAATTTCCACTTCTACGGTTTGTGAAAGATTCTTCATGAATTCTTTTATAGTATACATATTTATCTTTGATAAAATACATTTTTTTAGCTTTTAAATACACTTTTGTATTAAATACTATGTCTTCAATTCCATATTCTGGAAAATAAATCTTTTCTTTTTCAATAAATGATTTTTTATATATTTTATTCCATAAAAAAAGTGTTTCAGAAAGTATTTCAGGATGTTCTTTATAACTTTCTATAAAAATATCTTTATTCAAAGAAGGTATTTTTACTGGTGTATTGCCATATATTTTTTTATATCTTCCAGATACAATGTCACAATTATATTTTTTGATGTAATTAAGTAATACTTCACATGTGTCATTTTCAAAATAATCATCATTATCTAAAAACATTATGTATTCAGCACTAGCTTTTTTAAGACCAATGTTTTTATTATAGTTAATTCCTTTGTTTTTTTGATTTATTATAAGTTTGATATTGTTATATTTTTGATCAAATTTTTTTAGTATATCTAATGAAGAATCAATAGATTTATCTTCGATTAGTATTACTTCTATTTTATTGAATGGAAAAGTTTGTTTAGTTAAAGAACCTAATGCTTTTTCAATAAATTTTTCTGCATTATATACTGGAATTATAACACTTATATCATATGTTGACATTTTATCAGGTCTTGTTTTAATATTTTATTTTTAGGAAACATTTTTTATTAAATAAAAGATTGTTTCACAATTTAAGAAAATAATATAAAGAGGATGTGGAATAATTATTTTTTGTTAAAATCAATATTTAATTAAAATAAATTAAAACATTTGTAAAGTATTAATGCATATTTTATAAAAATAAATATTTTAAAATAATTATAATTAATTAGTTTTCTTTATTTTTGAGAAAATTTTTTTTTAAAAGGTTCACTTATATTAATTAGTTAAATTGAAATTAAAAGATCTTAAAGAATAATAAAAATTAAACATTTTAAAAT
>NZ_LWMV01000197.1 GCF_001639295.1 Methanobrevibacter curvatus
CTTGATTAATTTGTTCTTTTATTAAAACCATCTTAAAACACCAAAAAAAAATTTATAACTATAATTAAATATATATGGCTCTTTATATATAAATCTAACGATTTTAAGAGTTTTGTCCTTGTCTCATAAAAATATGCATGCAATAAATATAAGCTATTTCTTGAAATAATAACAAAATAATAAATAAAGTATAGATAAAAACTTAATTAAATAACTTATTCTTAAAAAAAGACTGTTTTATTATGTTATAGGTAGATTTTTAATATATATAGTATTTTTACTTAAGGAAAAAAAGAAATTTCAGTATTGTTTTTAAAAATTAAAAAATAGGTGATAACTTAAAATTCTATTATTGATTTTATTATTTTATATTACTTTATTTTTTATATCATTTACTACTTGTGGCTATTTGAGAAATAAAATTGATAAAAAAGAGAAAATAGAAAGAAGAAATAGGAAAAAATAGAAAATGAGTTTTAATCATTCACTTTCCTGATGCTTCTTCAGAATATTTAAGATATTCAGGATCCACATCAAGTAAACGGGTGCTGAAGAAGGATATAAATACAGCACCTAAAGGGGCAGTATATATTATTGAAATGGCTGTAATGGCTAAAATTAGCTGTCCTGTTGCAATTCCTGCCGTATTTCCTAATGCCATTGCCGTTGCAAGTGGAACAGCTCCAATTGTAGCTTGAACATTTGCTTTTGGTGTATAAGCAAGCATACAGAATAGCCTTTCTTTCATATTTAGATTTGAACCAGCTAAAGATATTTGAACTCCTAAATATCTAAATAAAACACCAATTGTTACTACAATGATCCCCATAACCACAAGAGGGATTTCGATAGGTCCTAATGCTACATTTTGTATTAGCAATGATAAATTTAACTGTGCACCTAACAACACAAAAATTAATATTTCTGCTGCTAGCCACAAGTGATTATATTTATTAGATAATTCAATAGCTACTTTAGGGGCACGGTCTAATAATAAGAATCCAATAACCATAACTCCTACTAGCCCAGCTATAGGTATTTTTCCTTGAAGAGCTTCACCAAGAGCATTTAAAAGAATTCCTGTTGCAAGTGTTATAAATAGCTTTTCTATATCTTTGAATTCCCATTTTTTAAACACATAAATTAATACAGCTGCACAAACGACCCCAAATAAAACACCTAACAACAATGCTATAGGTATGGATGCTATACTCCATGCAATGTTAATTTGACCCCCAGTCCACATTCCTAAAAATATTGAAAAGATTGTAATGGCTACTACATCGTCTGCTGATGAACCAGCCATTAGAATTTCAGGTATTCCTTTTTTTGTTCCTCTTCCTTTTTCAATTAATTTTATCATTCTTGGAACTAAAATAGCAGGAGAAACAGCAGCTAATATGAATCCTAACATTCCTCCTTCTATAACACTTATTCCAAGTAACACACTTCCTATAAATGCAATAGAAAGTCCTTCTAGAATGCCTGGAATGCAACTCATTTCTACAGCTACTCTTCCAACTTTTTTCATAGAGTCTTTACTTAAGCCCAATCCAGCTCTTAAAAGTAAAATAACCATGGCTAATGTAGCTATTTCTTGAGTATATCCTATAAATTCATGATTTAAAATATTAAATATATAAGGACCTATTAAGACCCCTATTAATAAAAATCCTAAAAAGGAGGGTATGTTTATTTTATCAAGGAATTTTGCACATAAAACCCCTAATAGTAATACAATTCCAATACTTAAAATCATTTCTTCCAAATTAATCCCTCTCAAACATTTAATATACTTTTAATTTTTAATGTTTTTCTTTTTTAATTAATAATTAGTTTTAAGATGCATTATTAATATTAATATTTTAGTTAATATTAATATTTTTATTTTAGTTAATATATTATATTTTTAATATATTATATTTTAGAAAAAATTTTAATTAATTTTAAAGTTTATTTAAGTTTTTTTTTTTTTTTTTTTTTTTTAATGATTTAAAAATATAAAATTAGTTACCGATTTCAAAAATGTAATTAAGATTAGATATAAATGATATATTATATTAACTTATATAATTTGTTAATATAACTTTTTTTTTAAATAATTTTTATTAAACATTCTATTATTTTAAAATAATTTACATTTTTAATATTATATTATTTATACTTATTTTATATTTAATTTTTTTATTTTTTCAAAGCTATTTTTTTAGGTGTTCAAAATTTATTTAAAAAAATTTATATGTTACAAATAAAAGAATTATGTTTAAAGATTTTTGATGCTGAATATTATTAAAAAATTGAATTTTTTTTTTATTATTTAGCTAATTATTTCATGATTTATTTTTCATTACTTCATTATTTATGATTTTATTTTTTTATTACTTTAGAATTTATTGTTCTAGGAGTTATATTTTATATTATTTTAGGGGATTGGCATGTCTTTTTTAGGAAATTTATTTGGTTCAAAGCCAATAATGGCAAAAAGTCAGTATAAAAACTTTACTGATGTCCAAACTACAGGTTTTACTTCAAAATCTGTAGGTGGGGGATATTCTATGAGACCAGATGTTTATTATATATCTGCATCGGTTGAATTAGGAAATACTACTACAAAATGTATTATAACTGCTACTAATCTTAATACAAGCATTAGTTATTTAATTAACAAAACTGTGAAGATGACTAGGGATATTCGACCTCCTAAAGAGGATGAAGAAGTTTTTGGTAAAACTGTTTGGGGAATTCCTCTTTCTAAAGAATCTGTGGCCGAAATGGTTAAAGAAACAGTTTTAGAATCTCTTAAAGAAGCAAAAATTGACATGAAAAAGGATTTAGATTTTGTTGTTAGATCTACAGGAGTAACAGCTGGTTTTAAAACTACTAAAGAAGTAGGACATTTAATTAAAGCTTTAGCTGATGGTTGTTTAGATGCAGGTATTCCTCCAAGTAAAATGGCTCCAGCTATGAGTGTTTCATCTTTACCTGAGAAAATTAGAGACTATTCTCTTTTGGATAATGTCATGTTTGATGGGGCAGTTGTTAGTGTTTTACCTCCTAAAGGAAAGGAGTCTGTTGCTAATGAAATGGAAGGAGAACTTGTAACAGCAGGAATTAAGCTTGGAGCTAAGTGGACTAAAGTTGATTATAGAAATCCATGTGTGTCTATTGATTTTGGTTCTACTTTAGCTGGTAGAATAGTAAATAACAAAGAACCTTATGCAAATACTATAGGAAATTTTTTAGGTCTTGCTGGTGTTATTTCTGATTCTTTAATTAGAGGTACTGGTAAAGTGGATAAAAATGGTGGTGCAGCTATTGATTTATACACTAAAGATGTTTTAAAAAAAGCTAATTGGAAAAAAGCTCAAGAAAATGCCCATAAAGTCCATGAATTAATTGATATTAGAAAGGTTCCAATGGATGTAGATAGATTTGGAACAGTTCCACTTGATCCAGTATCTGCAGAACAAGCAGGAACAACATTAATTGGTTGTGATGTAGGTGAAAATGCCAGCAGACTTCCTGATTTAATTTCCTTGGGTGAAGAAATTTATAATGCGGATGGAATAGCAACTCTTTTTGCTACAATAGATTATACAACTGTTTTTATAGTTAAAAGATTGTTAGAAGTTTCTTTTAATGAAAATATTATTGAAGAAGGCTCAATTTTAGGAATTACTGGCCGTGCAGGAATTACGGGTAGAAAACCTCAACTTATTTTAAAAGAAGTAAAAGATAAGTTTAAAGATTGTATTTTTGTTAGTGATGGATTAGCTCTGGGTACTTCTATAATGGCTAGATGTATGAACTCTATGGGAACTCCTAAAGCACCTATTGGTGGCAGACAAGGTGGACCATGTATACTAGCAAATAGAATGAAATTACAAAAACGTTAAAAACTTAATAATTTTTTTATTTTCTTTATTTTCTTTATTTTATTTTCTTTATTTTTTTTTTATTTTATAATTCTTTTTTTTTTTTTTATTGAAATAATGTTCATTTTTTTATTAAATATATTTTAAATTATTAATTTTTGATACAATGATTAAAGCTATTGTAATGGCTGGAGGAAAAGGAACACGGTTAAATTTAGATATTGAGAAACCATTAATTCCTCTTAATAAAAAACCACTGATTTGTCATGTGATTTCTAATTTATTCTCTTCAAAACACATTGATGAAATTGTTGTTGCCACAAGTGATAATACTTTAGAAACTCTAAAATTTTTAAATGAAAAATATGGAATTTCAGATTATTCAAAGAGTAATGATTTAAATATTCATACTTCAAATGATAATGGATTAATTAATATTAATCTAAATGATTCCACTAATTCAACTAATACAAAGATTAATAATAAAAATATTTACTATTTACACACTCTTGGAGAGGATTTTTTAGAAGATATCTCTTTTATTTTAAATTATTTTGAAAATATTTCTTCAAAAGATGTTCTTTTATTTATTAATGCTGATTTACCATTAATTTCTACTGAAATTGTTAATGAAGTTATAGAAGAGTATTTTAAATCAGATTTAATGGCACTTTCAACTTATTTGCCTTTAAATATATTTAATAAACTTAATATCACCCCATCATTTGTTTTTAATGATTTGGTTCCTATTGGATTAAATATATTATTATCTAAAAATATTATTCAAGATGAACACCTTTTAATTTTAGAAAAAGACGAGTTAGCCATTAATATTAATTATATTGAGGACTTAAAAATTGCTGAATCATATTTTAAATAGAATTATATTGTGCTTTATCTAAAACCTTAATATTTTTTATTTTTTTAAATTAATATTAATTTTTTTTTAAATATTTTTTAGTTATTTTTTTAATTTTTTTTAATTATTTTTTTAACACTATTTTTTAGTATTATGAGCATATTAAAATATAATATAATATCAATATAATATAATATTATAAAATGGAATAAATTTGTCAAATAATATTTAGATTTATAATAATATTTTTATATGATAAAGTTTAAATATTTAATTAATATAGGCAGTTTTATTGTTATTGATATAACATATTATGTTCGTTTATGAATGGATAATAATTAGTCATTTATGAATATAAACAAAACTTAGATTTAATTAGAAAGCTTAGATTTAATTATATATTATAAAGATAATTTATTTTTTATTTTAAAATTATTGGAGTGGTATTATGGATGATAAAAAAAATGTTCAGAATCCAGAAGAAAAGCTTTGGAGTTCATTACATGGCTATGATGTTGCTACAAGCGATGCACATTTTTTAGGAAAGGTAGTTGAATTAATCATAAATGAAAATAATGGTAAAATTGTAGATATTGTAGTTAATAGAGGTGATGGTCGTAATATCCCTCTTAAAGGTATCAAAGCTGATGGAAATTTATTACAAATTCCTTTTAGTAGAATTGAGAAAGTTGGAGAATTTATCATAGTTTCTGTATAGTTCTTATTTTTTATTTTTATTTTTTTATTCTTTTTTTTTACAAATTTTTTTTAGATTTTTCTACTTTCATATTAATTTTTTTATGCATTTTTTTTTGTATACACAACTACTTATAAAATTTTGTTTTGCCTAATTTTTTATCTTTTTTTTAAATTCTTTTAATTTTTTTAAGACTTATATCTTATTTATTTTTAAATTTAAATATTATTCGAAGATTTTTTTTATTATTAAGAATAATCATAGTTTATAATTTTGTTTAAATTTTTTATTTTTGAATTTATTTTAATTTAAACTATATTGAATCTTAATTTTTTATTTAATAGATTTTTAGAAGAAAAAAATCATAAAGTAATAAATATTTTCAAATATTTAATATTATATATAAAGTTTTCGACTTGATTTTCAAAGTAACCTTTATATTAATTATTTAACATAAAAATAATCAGTACATTGATGTTAGTTAAATTAGCATTTAAGTACATTAAATTATTAAAAATACTATGAAATATTTAGGTATAACTAAATTTAACCAATTTTTAGGCATAGCTAAATTTCCTTTGTTTTATTGTAAAATTTTCAATTTTAATATTGGATTTTATTAAACATTCGAAGGTTATTAATGATATGGGCATATTTAGTTTTTATATGGGTATGTTTAATATTAAATTTTCATTGAATAAAAAAAGTATTGGGTTTAAACTTTTAATATTCTTTAAATAATAAATTAATATCTTATAGATTAAATGGCTTATAGATCATGGCTTATATATTAAATAGCTTATAGTTAAATATTTATAATAAATTAAATACCTAAATAAGAATTTTTATACTTTTGTATTAAAATATTTTTAAATTAAAGGAGGAAATACTCCATGGCTAATGATGATGTAAAAATTGTAATGTTTTGTTGCAACTGGTGTTCCTATGGTGGAGCAGACACTGCAGGTACAGCAAGAATGCAATACCCACCTAATATTAGGGTTATAAGAGTAATGTGTTCTGGAAGAATCGAGCCTCAATTTATATTAAAGGCTTTTAGAGAAGGTGCAGATGGTGTTATCGTAGCTGGATGCCACCACGGTGATTGTCACTATGATGCTGGAAATTATAAACTTGACCGTAGAATGAGATTAATATACAAATTAGTTGAAGATATGGGTATTGGTAGAGAAAGAGTTTACCACGATTGGATTTCTGCATCTGAAGGTGAAAAATTCGCAACAACTGTTAAAATGATGGTTGATAAAATAAAAAGTTTAGGTAGTTCTCCTTTAAAAGAACAATTGGATGCTGAGGCTTAATTGGAGGAATTAAATGGCAGATAAAGCTCAAATAGGAACAATGTGGTTAGGTGGCTGCTCAGGATGTCACTTGTCAATTGCTGATTTTCATGAATCTTTATTAGATGTTTTAGACCTAGCAGAATTTAGATTTTCACCAGTTTTAATGGATACCAAATATGATGAAGTACCAGAATTAGATGTACTTATTGTAGAAGGTGGAATTAGAAACGATGAAAATAGAGAATTGGCAGAAATGCTAAGAGAAAAAGCAAAATTTATTATTAATTATGGTACTTGTGCTTGTTATGGCGGAGTCCCAGGTTTGGGTAATTTACACACAGTTGATGAATTAACAACTGAAGCTTACATAAACTCACCAAGTACTACAAACGAAGAAAAAGTCATTCCTAATGAAGGTGTACCTCATTTAGAAAGCAGAGTAAGGCCTCTTGGAGAGGTTATAGATGTGGACTTAAATGTTCCTGGTTGTCCTCCAAGATCAGATGTAGTTGCTGCTGCTGTTGTTGCATTATTAAAAGGTGAACCTGTAGAATTACCTACCACCAATCTTTGTGATGTTTGTCCTAGAGAAAAACCACCTGAAGGTTTATCTATGGATTTCATTAAAAGACAATTTGAAATTGGTAAACCTGAAGAAGACTTATGTTTAATATCTCAAGGTTTAGTTTGTTTAGGTCCTGCAACCATTTCACTTTGTGGTGCTGAATGTCCAAGCATTGGAATTCAATGCCGTGGATGCTATGGTCCTACTGCAAAGGTAGCTGATCAAGGTGCAAAAATGATTGCAGCTATTGCTTCAGATTACAAAGTCGGTGAAGATAAAACTATCGATCCAGAACAAGTGGCTGATCAATTAGATGATATTGTTGGTACTTTCTACACCTACACATTACCATCTGCATTGGTACCTGCTAAAATGCAAAAAGGAGGTAAATAAATGGTTAAACTTACAATGGAACCTGTAACTCGTATTGAGGGTCACGCTAAAATTACTGTTAACCTTGATGAACAAGGTAATGTCAAAGAAACTAGATTACATGTTATGGAATTTAGAGGATTTGAAAAATTCATGCAAGGACGTCCTGTGGAAGAAGCTCCAAGGATTGTTCCTAGAATTTGTGGTATTTGTGATGTACAACACCACTTAGCTGCTGCTAAAGCTGCAGACCAATGTTACGGATTTAAAGATGATGAAATTTTACCTGCTGCTTACAAAATGAGAGAATTAATGAACTGGGGTTCATATATGCACTCCCATGCTCTTCATTTCTACTTCTTAGCAGCACCGGATTTTGTTATTCCTGATGCAACAAGAACTAACAGGAATGTTTTCCAAGTTATTAAAGACATGCCTGAAGTAGCTTTACAAGCTATTGAAATGAGAAGAAATGGTTTAGATATTGTTAAAGCTGTTGGTGGAAGACCAATTCACCCAACTTCATCTACTCCTGGTGGTATCTCTACTGAATTAGATGCTGAAACTCAAAAAGATTTATTAGGTAAAGCACAAAAGAATGTTGAACTTGCTCAAGCAACTTTAGACTTAGCTATTCCTATTTTTGAAGAAAATATTGATTTAGCTTCAACTCTTGGTAACTTTGGTGATACAAGACACTGTGGTTTAACTAAAGATGGAGTTTGGGATGTTTACAATGGTGATGTAAGAATTAAAAGTAAAGATGGTTCAAAAATCGAATATGAATATAATAACCTTGAATACTTAGACATTGTTGCAGAACATGTTAAGCCATATTCCTGGTTAAAATTCCCTTACATTAAAGAATTAGGTTATCCTGATGGTATTTATAGGGTTGCTCCATTATCAAGAATTAATGTCTGTGATAAAATGCCTGATGCAGCACCTCTTGCTCAAGATAGATTAAATGACTTCAGAAATACCTTTGGTTATGCTCAAGCTCCTTTACTCTTCCACTGGGCTAGATTAATTGAATTGTTAGCTTCTGCTGAATGTGCAGCTAACCACTTAGAAGGCGATTTATCTGGTAAAAAATTCCCTGATGCAATCGAAAGAGTAGCTGGTGAAGGTGCTGGAATTGTTGAAGCGCCTCGTGGTACTTTAATCCACCACTACAAAACAGATGATGATGGATTAATGACCAATGTAAACATTGTTGTTGCAACTATTCAAAATAATCCTGCTATGGAAATGGGTATTCATCAAGTAGCTAAAGACTACATTAAACCTGGTGTAGAAGTAGACGATAAAATTTTCAACTTAATGGAAATGGTTATTAGAGCTTACGATCCATGTTTATCCTGTGCTACTCACTCAATGGACAGTCAAATGAAATTGGCTACAATTGAAGTGTATGACAGTCAAGGTTATTTAATAAATAAACTCTAAACGGAGTTGAAATAATATGATAGTAGTCAATCAAGAAGACTGCATCAAATGTGGAGCATGTGAAGGAACCTGTCCATCTACAGCTATTCAGTTACAAGGTCAAAAAATTGTAAACTGTGATATCTGTGGTGGAGAACCAAAATGTGTTGATATTTGTCCTAATAATGCTTTAAATGCTGAAGAACTTATTATTGATGAACATGGAGAACCTCAATTAAGAATTCTTTTCAATCCTGCAAAATGTGATCAATGTGGTGATTGTGTAGATATCTGTCCTCAAGGTACTCTTAAAATTGATGATGAGGAAAAACTTCCTTTACAAGGTTACTGTGTAATGTGTCAAAAATGTGTAAATGTCTGTCCTGTTGAGGTTATTGGAATTCCTGGAATTGTAGAACCTAAAAGCAGAGATTTAAACATTGAAGGTGCAACTTTTATTCAAGGTTGTGTTGGATGTTCAAGATGTGTTGAAGAATGTCCTGTTGATGCCATTAGCTTAGATAAAATCGGTGGCGAAATTAGCATTGATGAAGACACTTGTATTAAATGCGGGGTCTGCTCACAAACTTGTCCATGGGATGCTGTTTTTATTTCTGGTAAAAGACCAGATAAGCGTAGTAAAACCATTAATGAATTTGCTGTTGATGCTGATACCTGTATTGGATGTAAAGCTTGTGTTGATGCATGTCCTGGAAACTTCATTGCTGGAAAAGATGCTAATTTAACAGTAGAATTACCAAATAACTGTCCTGCATGTGGACTTTGCGAAAATGTCTGTCCTGTTAATGCAATTGAACTTGATATTACATTAGGTGATGCTAAACCTGTAAATGAAGAAGGTGTAGTCAATAATCCTGAAAAATGTGCTATGGATGGTTCATGTACTGCAGCATGTCCAACAGAAGCTATTAGAGTAGTAACAAATGATGGTATTAAATTGCCTGAAAACGTTGAAGCTGATGAAGACCCATCCTACAACATGTGTGTAAGATGTGGTGCTTGTGCAGCAATATGCCCTGAAGGTGCTTTAGCTCTTACTCCTATTGAAAAACTTCATAATGGAGAAATTGTTGTAAAAGATAGAATTCAATTTAATCCTTCAAAATGTAATCAATGTGGGGATTGTATTGATGCTTGTCCTTATGATATGCTGAAGCTAAAAGATGAAGGGGCTTTACCACTTGCTGGGTTCTGCACATTGTGTGAACAATGTATTCAACACTGTCCTAATCAAGCAATAGAGTTTAAATAATATTAGATGATTTTCATCTAATTTTTATTTCTTTTTTTTTTAAATATTTATTTTAGTTACTTTTTTTTTTATTTTGAACTTTATTGAACTTTTCTATTTTTACTTTGTTTTTAAATATTTAGTTGTATATCTCTCCATTTTCCATTATTAATTTCCCGTTAACAAATGTTTTAATGGCTTTTCCAACATATTTTTGATTTTCAAAGGGACTGTAATGGGCTTTTGTATAAAATTCATCTAAATTGAATTTTCCTTCTTTTTTTAAGTCAATTACAACAATATCCGCATCCTTTCCGACTCTAATTTCTCCCTTCTTATCTAATCCAAATCTTTTAGCAGAATTTTCACACATTACCTTTTGAATCAGGTTTAAATCAATTTTTCCCTTATTTACTTCAGTTAAAAGAAGAGATAAGCATGTTTCTAAATTTGGTATTCCCGGTGCAGAGTTCCAAACTCCTTTTTTCTTCTCTTCAAGTGTATGAGGGGCATGATCTGTTCCAATCATATTAATTTCTTTTAAATTATCAACAGTTAAGTTTTCACCAAGAGGTCTAAGAGGAGGGTTTGTTTTAGCTACTGTTTCGTATTTTTTAAATGTAAAATTATCTAAAAACAAATGATGAGGAGTAACTTCAGTTGAAATCAAAATTTCTCCACAATTGCAATTGTTTTTATTATTTTTATCCTTATTATCCTTATTAGTCTTATTATTAATATTATTAATATTATTTTTTTTTATTTTTTTATTTATTAAATTATTTTCTTCTTTAACAATTTTTAAAGCATTTAAAACACTTATATGGCAGATATGTAAATCAATTGAATATTTTTTTGCTAATTCTATAGCATATCTTACTGAAGCTATTTCTGAAGAGCTTGGACGAGCATAACTGTAATCTAAAGCAGTATTTCCTCTAATGCAAAACACTTGTTTCTGTTTTTTAGTACTTTCTTCAATAATAGATTTATTTTCGCAGTGGCTAGTTATAATAATTTTTTTATTTAATCCTTTATTTAACTCTTTATTTGATTCTTTATTTAATTCAGGCGAAGTTAATAAGTTATTTTTCACAATGGATATATTATTAAATATCTTATCTAGAATTTCGTCCTTTTCTAAATCCATAAATATTTTAAATGATGCAGGGTTTAATTTAGCTATTTTTTCAATCTCTTTAACTGTTGATTTTTTATTTACTCCTGCATGGAGTTTAAAATTCACAACACTTTTATTTTTAGCTATTTTTTCCTTTTCTTTGAAATCTTTTGCTGTATTTGTAGGTGGAAGGGTGTTTGGCATGTCTATTACTGTTGTAAATCCTCCATTGGCTGCAGCCATACTTCCTGTTTTAAAACTTTCCTTATAAGTTAATCCAGGGTCTCTAAAATGGACATGAGGGTCAATAAGTCCAGGTAAAACAATATTTCCATCAATATCTATTTCTTCATCACCATAAAGTTTTTCTTTAGAAATTTCAGCTATTTTTCCATCTAATAGCTTGATGTTATATTCTCCTTTCTTGTTGACTATTTTAGAATTTTTAAGTATTATTTCACTCATTATCATTACTTTTGTTTCTTATATAAAATAAATATTTTTGACAAATTATGTTTTTTTTTAAAAAAATAGTTATATTTTAAATTATAATTAAATAATATGGATATAAATTTTAATGAAAAGCTTAGTGAAAATTTTAATGAAAAGCGAAATAATACTAACAATTTAAATGATTTTGTAAAAAATTATTTAAAAAATGATAGAAAAACCTTTTTTAATGATTATGCTTTAAGCCAATCAAATGATCTATCTAAAAAAGATATTTTAAAACATGAAAATAATTTAGAGTTTATTAATCCTAGATTCATTTCAAATAATTATTTTAATCAAAGCAATAACTCTAAAAAGCAAAGACCAATAATAGCTGATTTTACAGAATACAATCCTCTACACAATGGTCATTATCACTGCATGAATGTTGCTAAAAATAAAGTTAAGGATGGGTTGTTTGTAGCTATTGTTCCAGGGCTTTTTGAGCGTAGTGGCCGTGGTATTCCATTTATATTGACTCGTTATGCTCGAGCTAAAATAGCTGTTTCACTTGGGGCAGATATTGTCCTTGAAGGACCTCCTATGGGGATAATGGGGTCTGGTCAATACTCTTTATGTTTATGTAAAATGTTTCAAGATATTAAAGCAGATTTTATTCCTCGTGGATATAGACCATTTGAAGAATATAATGAAATTCTTAATAGGATTAATATGGGGCATGGTGTTGCACCTAAACCTTATAAAATTGTGGATATGGACACAAAAGAAGTTTTATTAAATGGAAAATTAGAAGAAGATAATTATGTTATTGTTTCCTTTTCTAAATCATTTAAAAAAATAGGATTCGATTTTAAAGATAAATTTATCTTTGTTAAGCGTATTGAAGGAGTAAGTGGAACAAAAATTCGTGAAACAATCAATTCTTTAAATTTTAATGAACTTAAGGCTATGATGCCTATTGAATCTATTGAAATTTTAAAATCTGAGATGAATAATAATCGTGCTCCTTTAAATCAATATAGAGATGAAACCACTATTTTAAATAATCTCAATTCTTTAAATTTTTATGAATTATTGAGTTTAAATTTAATGAATCAAGTAATTACTGAAAAAATTATTGATTTTAGAGAAAATAAAGAATTTGAGTCTATTAATGAGCTTTTAGATATTTTACCTAATGGATTTTCATCACACTTTAAGGCAAGGATTTTAAGTATTTTAGAGGCAAATATTAATAAGGATGTAATACATAACTATATAGATAAATATCCTTTTATCATTAGAGTTCTTGATTATAAGAATGAAAGTATTTTAAAGGATTTTAAAGATAAATTAAATCTTAATTATCTTTAATTTTGTTTATTTAAATTTAAATTTAAAAATATTTATCTTAATATACTTATTTTTATTAAATTTAGAAATTTACTTTTATTGTATTATTGTATTAATATTTTGAATATTAATTTAATATATGTTAAATAATTAATTTTAAAAATAAATTTAATCTTAATGTGACATATAATTTTAATATAAATTTAATACTTAGTTTTAATACATAAATCTAATATGATGTTAACTACAAATGTGTTTGAAGTGTTATTATGGCAATAGAAAATGGCGATTTTGTTAAAATAGAATTTACTGGTAAAGTTGTAGAAACTGGAGATGTTTTTGATACAACTTCTGAAGAAATAGCTAAAGAAGCAGATATTTTTGACGATAAGAAATCTTATACTCCTCTTCCTATTATTCTTGGTGGAGGTCATTTATTGGAAGGTTTAGACAAAGCAATTATAGGTTTAAATGAAGGAGACAGCAAGGTCGTGACTTTAGCTCCTGAAGAGGCTTATGGTGATCGTGATCAAAAGTTAGTTCAATTGATGCCTGCTAAAGAATTTAAAAAGCAAGGTATGACTCCATATCCAGGTTTACAGTTCCAAGCTGAAGGACATACTGGTAAGATTTTAACTGTCAGTGGTGGAAGAGTAAAAGTAGATTTCAACAACCCCTTAGCGGGTAAAACTGTTGAATATAGTGTTGTAGTTAATAAAGTCTTAGATAATGATGAAGATAAAATTAAAAGTTTAATACAGCTTCACTATGCTTATCCTAACTTAGATGTTGAAAAAACAGCTTTGAATTTTGATGGTAAAACTGTAGCTATTACTTTAGATGATATTACAAGGTTCGATCAAAAATCTTACATGGATGTTACTTTCCAAAGGTTTAGAATAGCTAAAGACATTTATGAAAACTTAGATTATGATAATGTTCAATTTGTTGATGAATTTAAAAAACCTGAAGACAAACCAGAAGATAAACCAGAAGTCAAAACTGACGATGTAGCTGAAAACTTAGAAGAAACAATTGAAAATAGCGAAGAATAGTTTTTTAATCTTTTTTTTTTTTAAACATTTTTAGATGCTGTGCAATGATTATTTTTTGTAAAAACAGATATTTAATTAAAACATGTTAAAACATGTGTAAAGTATTAATACATGTTTTTATAAAAAATAAATATTTAAAAATAATTATAATTAGTAAATAGAGATTAATATTAATTAAAATAGAATTTTATTAAATATTCATATTTACTTTTATTTTTATAATAAAATAAAATTCATTATAACTTTATAAATTTAATTTTAACTTAATTAATTAAATTTAGAAAATTAGATTTTCGAATTGTTGCACAGCCATTTTACTTATTTTTTTTATTTTTTTTATTTTTCTCATTTTTATTTTTGATATTTTTTTATTAATTAAAATGTTTTAAGGATTTTGTGTTTTATTTTTCTTATTTTTATTTAAGTGATAAATTTAGAAAAATATTGATGGATTGCTTATTAACATTCGCATTGCTTCAAAGTATTCAGGATA
Organism: Methanobrevibacter curvatus; assembly: GCF_001639295.1. Lineage (GTDB taxonomy): Archaea > Methanobacteriota > Methanobacteria > Methanobacteriales > Methanobacteriaceae > Methanoflexus > Methanoflexus curvatus. The sequence goes on from NZ_LWMV01000197.1 coordinate 14,806, forward strand.
AGTTCCTCTTAAAAATAGTAAGAAAATAACATATGAAATGACGAAAATAATTAACAATAATAAAATAACTGTTAAAAGTATACTTAATCCATTAATATTACTGTTTTCTTTTTTTGGTATTTTATGGAGTGAAATTGGTCTATAGTTTCCTTCACTATCACTACTTAAACTTAAGTTTTTATAAGGATTTTCATATTTTTCTGGGGCTGGTTCACTAACTAATAGGCCATGATTTTCTTCATATTGTTTTAACTGTTCTTCAAGTGGAACTTCATTATCATTAGTCTCGTTTTCATCATAATAAAGATTATCTAAATATTTTTCATATTTTTCTTCAATAGGGTTTGAAGCATTAGTACTTGTTTGTACAGGCTTGTTTCCATTAAATTCACCATATAATTCATTTTTATGTATTGATGGAGCTTTTTTAGTATTTAATGTATTTTCATTTGGGGGTATGGATTTATTTTTGTTTTGAGCTGTTGTTGTGCCAGCATTTATTAAACTACTTGCACAATTTTCACAGTATACAGTTTTTCCTATGCTAATTTTACAATCATCACAAAGAATCTTTCCACAAACTGAACATATATCAGTTCCCTCTTTATCTTGATGGTTTTCACATTTCATTATAAAACTCCAGCTATTTTAATAATTTATTTAAGCATTTATTAAGTTTAAGATTATTAATTATTATTAGTATTATTATTAAGCATATTAAATTTTAAGATTATTGATTTTAATAATTTATTTTGAAATATTTTTTTGTTGATTTATATAAAAATACAATGTATGGAACTTAAAAATTTAAAACAAAGCCACTAAATGGAATATTAAATTAAACTATAATATTATTTAG
>NZ_LWMV01000198.1 GCF_001639295.1 Methanobrevibacter curvatus
GTATATATTATATTTTTTATTAAATAAATGATTTACTATGAAACAGTTATAATAAGAAACATTTTAATCTAAATAAACAAAATTAATTAAAAAAAGTTGATGAAAATAAAATATTCCAAACAAAATAATAATAATTAAAAATTAGATTTAAAAAAAAAAGGAAAAAAGAAAAAAGAAAAAATTGTTAAAAAATAATAAAAAAACAAAAAAGAATTGAAAAATAGCAACAATAAAAAATAAATGTTTTATCTGTAAATTGTTACTTTAATCTTCTTGGAAATAGCAGATTTATAGTATTTATTTCCTTTAAATTTAATATAAAGAGTAAAAGCTCCTTTAGTACGCCATTTAGTATAGAAAGTAGCTTTACCTAAAGAATTTATAGTTGCAGTAAACCATTTTCTACCAGCGGAATAAAGATAGACTTTTTGCTTTTTAATAGCTTTTTTAAGACTAGATTTAAGAGTTATACTAATTTTAACTTTCTTTTTGACTTTTAGTCTTTTTTTAGCTATTGTAAAAGTCAATTTAGGTGTGTCTTTAGCCAATGTCAAAGTTTTTTTGTTAGAACTAATGCTGTAGTAGTTTGAATCTCCAGTAAACTTTGAAGTGACATTGAATTTACCAACAGTTTTACTATAGTAATTAAAAATAGCTATTCCTTGACTATTTGTAGTGTTAAATCCAATTTTTGTGTTTCCACGGCAGAAATATACTTTTTGACCTTTAATTGCTTTATTTTCGGCATTTGTAAGATTTGCAGTGAATTTTACCAAATATCCATATTTAACTGAGGATTTGGATATTTTTAAAGTCATTTTAGTTGGAAGTTTGACTTTAGAAGAATTCCTTAAATATAAAGAATCACTATATCCATAAATAATGTCTTCTAGTTCTCCTTTTCCTTCAAAAGTAGAGTTATCAATAGCCATATAACCCGTATTTGAACTATAAATAGCTGAACCATAATCATTACCAGAAATAAGAGAATTATTTACAAATTTAGAGTTGCTAATTGTAGCATTCTTATTTCCATATTCAATTGCACCACCACGACTTTTAGCAAGATTTTTTTCAAAAATACAATTATTAACCTTGATATTCCCACTACTTACAATTGCTCCTCCACTGTTATTGTTAGCCTTATTGTTTTTAAATGTAGAATTAGAAACAGAAAGATTACTGTATTGATAATTATAAATAGCTCCTCCTCCATCTTGAACAATATAATAGCCATTTCCATTTGCTACATTTCCAATAAATGAAGAGTTTTCAACAGTTAATTTACCATCATATGAATTTACTGCCCCACCATTAACTCCAGCAATATTATTAAAGAAATTTGAATTTTTAATTGTGGTATTGCCCACATAATTGTAAACAGCTCCACCACCATACTCATCACCAACAGGTGGAAGTATTTCAGCACGATTACTGGTAAAATTAGAACCAACTACAATCAAATTACCTGAATTATAATTATAATTATAAATAGCTCCACCACGATAGTATGCAGAATTATTATTAAATGAAGAATTTATAACTGTTGCATAACGATAATTAGTAATTGCGCCACCATCGCTACTATCATGATTATTAACAAACTTACAATTTATTACAGTTAAATTCCCATAATTTAGAATTGATGAAGAATAAGAGTTGCATATTGTAATGTTTATTAAAGTCAAAGAGCCAGAAGAAACATAAAAAGCATAAGATCTATTTTCACAATCAATTATTGCATTAGGTTTACCAATAATTGTAACATTCTTATTAATGATTATGTTAGTGTTATTTATTCCTTTAAATGTTCCACTATTTAAATAAATAGTATTAACAATAGCTAATGCACCTTTAATACCAGAAACATTATTAGAACTTATTGTTAAAGAACTAGGAGCAGGATTAAATGGATTTACAACTATTGATTTTGAAGATGAATTTTTAGCAGAATATAAATTATCACCATCAAAAGAAGCAAAAACATTAAAATTGCCAATAACAGTGAAATTACGACTAAAAACAGCTAACCCTTGAGAATTAGTAACATTACTACCAACCAAACTACCATTAACATAAAATTTAATAGTTTTACCAGAACCAACACTAGAACTACTATACAAAATAGCAGAAAGTGCCACCATAGAATTAACATTAATGTTGCCAACATTAGAACTCAAAGAAAGACTAGGAACAATTTTACCAACAGATACAGATTTAACAGAAGAATTCTTAGCAGAATATAAACTATCACCATCAAAAGAAGCAACAACACCAAAACTACCAACAGAACTAAAACTACGACTAAAAACAGCTAACCCTTGAGAATTAGTAATATTACTACCAACCAAACTCCCATTAACATAAAACTTAACAGTCTTACCAGAAACAACACCAGAACCACTATTCAAAACAGCAGAAAACACCACCACAGAATTAACACTAACACTGCCAACATTAGAACTCAAAGAAAGACTAGGAACAATTTTACCAACAGACACAGATTTAACAGAAGAATTCTTAGCAGAATATAAACTATCACCATCAAAAGAAGCAACAACACCAAAACTACCAACAGAAGTAAAATTACGACTAAAAATAGCTAATCCTTGAGAGTTAGTGGTATTACTACCAACCAAACTACCATTAACATAAAACCTAACAGCCTTACCAGAAACAACACCAGAACCACTATTCAAAACAGCAGAAAACACCACCACAGAATTAACACTAACACTACCAACATTAGAACTCAAAGAAAGACTAGGAACAATTTTACCAACAGAAACCAACTTAACAGAAGAATTCTTAGCAAAATATAAATCATCACCATCAAAAGAAGCAACAACACCAAAACTACCAACAGAACTAAAATTACGACTAAAAACAGCTAAACCTTGAGAATTAGTAAGATTACTGCCAACCCAACTACCATTAATATAAAATATAACAGCCTTACCAGAAACAGCACCAGAACTACTATTCAAAACAGCAGAAAACACCACCACAGAATTAGCAGCAACAGAAGCTAGATTTGAGTTTAAAGAAATTGTAGTAGAGATTTTAACTTTTGAAGAATTTTTTATGACTAAATGGTCACCATATCCTGAAATAATAACTTCTAATTCTCCTTTTCCTTCAAAAGTAGAGTTATTGATAACCATATAACCATCATTTGAACTATAAATAGCTGAACCATAATTATAACCAGAATTAAGAGAATTATTTACAAATTTAGAGTTACTAATTGTAGCATTGTTTCTTGCATATTCGATTGCACCACCACGACTTTTAGCCACATTTTTTTCAAAAATACACTCATTAACACTGATATTTCCACTACTGACAATGGCTCCTCCACTGTTATTGTTAGCCCTGTTGCTTTTAAATGTAGAATTAGAAACAGAAAGATTGCTGTATTGATAATTATAAATAGCTCCCCCTCCATCTTGAGCAATATACTGACCATTTCCATTTGCCACATTTCCAACAAATGAAGAGTTTTCAATAGTTAATTTACCATACGATGAATTTATAGCCCCACCATTAACTTCAGCAATGTTATTAAAGAAATTTGAATTTTTAATTGTGGTATTGCCTTTATAGTTGTAAACAGCTCCACCACCATAGTCATCATAAACAGGCGGAATTATTTCAGCTCGATTATTGGTAAAATTAGAACCAACTACAATCAAATTACTTGAATCAAAATTGTTATTATAAATAGCTCCACCACCATAGTATGCAGAATTATTATCAAATGAAGAATTTATAACCGTTGCATAACGATAATTATAAATTGCACCACCCCGGTCACTATCATGATTATTAAGAAACTTACAATTTATTACAGTTAAATTCCTAGAATTTACAACTGATGAAGAAAAAGAATTACATATTGTAATGTTTATTAAAGTCAAAGAACCATCATAAGAAACAGAAAAAGCATAAGAAATATTTTCACAATCAATTATTGCATTAGGTTTACCAATAATTGTAACATTTTTATTAATTATTATGTTAGTATTATTTATTCCTTTAAATATTCCACTATTTAAATAAATGGTATCAACAATAGCTAATGCACCTTTAATTCCAGAAACATTATTAGAATTAATAGTTAAAGAACTAGGAACGGGAGCTGCATTTATAACTATTGATTTTGAAGATGAATCTTTAGCAGAATATAAACTATCACCATCAAAAGAAACAACAACACTAAAACTACCAACAGAATTAAAATTACGACTAAAAACAGCTAATCCTTGAGAATTAGTAACATTACTACCAACCAAACTCCCATTAACATAAAACTTAACAGTCTTACCAGAAACAACACCAGAACCACTATTCAAAACAGCAGAAAACACCACCACAGAATTAACACTAACACTGCCAACATTAGAACTCAAAGAAAGACTAGGAACAATTTTATCAACAGAAACAGATTTAACAGAAGAATTAATAGCACCATAACTGGAATCACCATCAAAAGAAGCAAAAATTGCAAAGCTTCCTGAACTTGTAAATGTATGTTTAAAAGTAGCTACGCCAGCTGAATTAGTGGTACTTTGACCTATTAAAGTTCCATTTAAATAAAATTTAATGTTTCGCCCAGGAAGAACACCATAAGTAGTGTTTAAAACTGCAGAAAATGTTACAGGAGAATTAACTACTGTATTTAAAGTAGAGAGAGATAAAATATTGCTTGTGTTAACTTGTGAAAGAATAATATTATTGCTTAAATTTCCACTCCAAAGTTCGGCTACTTTAGAGGCTACAGGTTTTGCTTCTTGCTGTGGAGTTCCAGAACCATTGGTAAAAATACCTAATGAACCCTCAGAACCTATATTTGAATTAAATTCATTTGACCCTTTCCAACTCTCGTCCACAAGTTCAAAAATAAAAGATCCCGCAGAATTAGTATTTAAATGAGCAGATATTTCATTTAAAAGTGATTCAGTCCATTCAAGTTGTTGTTGAGATGTATTTTCACCAGATCCAGATTTTGAACTACGACCAAATTCAGAAAAAACTATTGGTTTAGCAGATGCAGAAAAACTTGCACTCCAGTCGGTAAATTTACCCCAAAAGCTATATCCAGAGTAAACATTCACCATAACTAAATCCAAGTTAGGCATGGAGTTGTAAATTATAACATCTTCATTTGTAGGAAGTTCACCATGAGCAGTGGCAACTAAACGGTTAGGACTAGCATTTTTTATTATTTTAGCTGTGTTATTAAGTTTAGTCATCCAATTGATTCGTCCTATAGTTTCATCTGCTCCAAACCATTCTGAGTAATGATAATTATACTCATTTCCGATACAATAACCTAGAATAGCTGGATGGTTAGCATAATGGCTTAAATAAGTAGTTAAAAAATCTCCACTCTCCTGATCAGCAACACCAACCATTATACTAATTCCATTTGCAGCAAAAGTATCTAACATTTCAGTAGTTTTTGTATAATTCACTTGATTATTTGAATCATATGCAACAAACAATCTGTAAGTTCTTATAGTGTTAGCATTAATGGCTTTTAATTTTTTTAAATCTTCCTTATAATAAGTATAAAATTGTTTGGAATTTTGATCTCTTGAGTAACAAACTCCTTTAATCTCATAGTCTCATTGTGAGCCATCAATGGATGTAATAATTATTTTATTATCGCTTACACTTGTGGATGCCACAGTTGTTGAATTTCTAACTGTAGTTGTATTGTTCCCATCAAAAGAAGGTAAATCTGTAGCACATACACTAGCCATTGTTAAAAAAACAAATAAAATTGCAAAAATAAGGATTATCTGCTTTGTTGCATTGAATTTATTACTAATCATTTTATTGCCCCCATAAAATATAGAAAAAATAAGCATCCATCAAACAAATGAAAGAAACACAATAAATTTTAATAACTTATCATGCCACATTTATAATATACTTAAAATCAAAAAAGAATCTGATTTTAGTTTAAGCAGTAGCAAAAAAATAAAAAATTTTAAAAAATAAAAAAAAATATAAAAAATATAAATATAAATAATAAAATAGAGTAATATAAAAAAAATTTTATTTATTTAATTAATTAAAATTAAATTAATTAAATAAAATTAATTAAATAAACTTAGTAATATTAAATTAAAAATATATACTTTATAATATTTATACCTATGCATGAACTGACAGACAAATTGTTAGATGAAATATTCAGATAGATTTCCAACATCATCATAAGGGACAATTTTTGAATCTAGCATTCTTATAAACTATTCTTTTCTAATATATGCTCGAAGTACTGAATTTTCCAAAAAAAGGATAAAATAAAAATATATTTGAAAAATAAGAAAAATCATAAGATAAATAATTTTAAAATAGAAAATTAAAACATGTTATATGTTAAAAAGGCATTAAAGTTGATTTTTTAAATTTTAAAAAAAAATACAAATAACTTTAAAAAAAAAAGTAAACTTTAAAAAAAAGATAAAAAAATATAAAAATATAGAAAAAATTATAAAAGTAGGTTTAAAAAGTCTTTTAAGTCATGTTCTATTTTAATAATTTCATGGCTACCTACATGACCTAATAATGAATCATAAATTACCAATTTAGAATTTTTTATTAATTTAGACATTGGAATAGCATCTAAATCTGGTGGGAAATAACAATCCTGATTAATAGCAACTATCAAAGTTTTAGCTATTATTTTATTTAATTTATCTTCAATATCATAATTTAAACAAGCATTGTTCCTATAAATTATGTCATTTCCATCTAAATTTTTGGCTTCTTCCTGCATTTCATTTAATGATTGATTTAATTCTTCATTTGTTTGATGATTTCGATAAAATTCCCAAGAAAGACCAAATGGTCCCATAGATTCATAAGCAACAGGAAGGTTTTTTAAAGGTTTGTTATAATCTCCATTATTATATTCACTATCAGCCATTATTATGTCATTCATTATTTTAAATAATGAATAATTATGACCTGCTACTTGATAAGAACTTACAATTGAAACTAAAAAATCCATGTCAAATGGATATTCACATCCCCAACTTAATACTTCAAACCCACCCATAGAATTTCCAATAAGCCCTTTAAGATGGTTTATATTAAATTTCTCAGATAAAAAATTTTTTTGAAAATTAACCATGTCCAAAATTGTATATTTAGGAAATCTATTCTTTAGTCTAGAATTTGATGGAGAGGAAGATTTAGGAGAACCTAATGTAGAAATAGATATAAAAAAGAATTTATTTGTATCAAATAGCTTATTTTCACCTATAATTTCATGTAAACGCCTAATTGACTTTGAATCTCCACCCCAGCCATGACAATATAAAATTCCATTTATAATCTCATTATTCTCATTTTGAATTGGTGTTCCTATTGTAGAATATTCAAGAGTCAAATTATTAAGTTTTTCACCTGAAACAAATGTAAATTCATTTAATTCATATAAATCAGTGGTTAATAATTCTTCAAATTCCAATAATTGTTTCTCTTCATCCATATTTTCATCTTTTGCTATAATTTCATCTTATACTCAAACCAATAAATTATATTTAAAAAATTAAAAAATAACTAATTAAAATATAACTATTAAAAAATAAATAATTAAGAATATTAAATAATTGAATTATTAATTATTAAACAACTCTTCTATCTTCATCATAGATTATTATGCACCCAGATGGGCAAGATTCAGCCCCTTCAATTGCACAATCAATGTCTTCATATTCTTTAAATGAAAATCCATCATCATCAATTTCGCCACCAATTAATTGGGCAAAATTATCCTCGCCTACTTCATAAATAGCTTCACATGCATCAATACAATTTCCACAGGAAATACACAATTCTTTTTCAATTTCAATCCTAAAAACCATATTTTCACCTTGTTTTATAATATTAATATTTGATGATTCTAATTAACACTTAGATAGTAATTAACTTAGATGATTATAATTAATATTTGATAAGATTATAGTTTAATATTGAATATATTATATTACTGAATACATTATATTACTGAATACATTATATTACTGAATAATTATATTACTGAATTATATTTAATATTGATAATAAAATAAATTAAAACTTTAGGACATTTTATATAATTCTTTAAAAAAGATATTGTATATAAATATTTTTATTTATAATGTTTTAAATAAAATAATTTAAAGAAAGTTGATAAATTTTTGTATAAATATAAAAAAAATTTAAAAAAAAAAGATAAATATAAATAATAATTTTAATAAATATTATACATTATAAATTTTAATTTATTGTTAAATTATTATTGAATTATTATTAAATTTTTATTATTGATATTATTATTATTGAATTATTATTAAATATCATGAAATATTTATTATACTTTTATATACCTATTTATTTTAAGAACTAAGGTGATTTTAATTGCACATTAAAAAAACAAAAAGTTTATGTCCAGAATGTTTAAAACCATTAGATGCAGAAGTCTATGAGGAAGATGGAAAAATAAAAATTAAAAAAGAGTGTCCTGAACATGGAAGTTTTGACAATACTTACTGGAGTGATGCTAGATTATATAAAAATGCAGATAAGTTCGTCCCAACAACAAAAGGTGTTGAAAATCCTCAGACAATAAATAAAACCGAGTGCCCTAGTGCTTGTGGATTGTGTCAAGAGCATGAAACCAGTACAATTCTTGGTTTAATAGATGTGACAAACAGATGTAATCTAAAGTGTCCAGTTTGTTTTGCAAATGCTGCTGTAAGTAAAAAGTTATTTGAACCATCTTATGAAGAAATTAGAACAATGCTTAGGAATTTAAGACGATTAGAACCTGTTCCTACCCCAGCTATTCAATATGCTGGTGGAGAACCAACAGTTAGAAAAGATATTGTTGATTTAATTAAATTGGCAAAAGAAGAAGGGTTTTCTCATACCCAAATAGCTACAAATGGTTTAAGAATAGCTAGAAAAGAAGAATTTGCTCAAGAATTAGCTGATGCAGGATTAAACACTGTTTACTTACAATTTGATGGTGTGACAGAAGAACCTTACATCTACAACAGAGCAAAAAATGTTCTTCCACACAAACTTAAAGCTATTGAAAACTGTAGAAAAGCAGGACTTGGTATTGTTTTAGTTCCTACACTTGTTAAAGGAATTAATGATGACCAAATAGGAGACATAATAAGATTTGCTATTGATAACATAGATATTATTCACGGAGTAAACTTCCAACCAGTTTCATTTGCAGGGAGAACTCCGGCAGACCAAGTTGAAAAACAACGAATAACCATACCTGATTTTATGCAGTTAACTAGTGAACAAACTGACAATCAAATAAAAGAAGATGATTTTTATCCACCTTCATCAGTTGAGTCCATATCAGATTTTATTGGTGCATTACAAGACAAAGATCCTTCAGTTATTCTAAACTGTCATCAACACTGTGGAATGGCTACATATATATTTATAGATGAGGATAAAATTATTCCTGTAACAAACTTTATTAATGTCGATAAGTTTTTAGAGTTCTTATCTGAAAGTGCTGAAAAACTAGACAATGGAGGTTTTGCTATTAAAACTCGTGTTTTAGCTAAGGTTCTTAAAAAGCTTCCAAAAGTTATAGATGATGAACATGCCCCAGAAGGATTGAATATTAAATCTATTTTAGGGTCTATCTTTAAAAATAAAGATTATCATTCCTTAGGAGACTTCCACAAAAAATCATTACTTATTTCATGTATGCATTTCATGGATCCATTCAATTTTGACCAAGACAGAGTTAAAAAGTGTGTTATCCACTATGCTGTTCCTGATGGACGTATAATTCCATTTTGTACAATGAATTCAATTTACAGGCAATCTATAGAAGATGAATTTTCAGTTCCAATAAAATCAGTAAAAAAATTCCATTAAAATTAAATTGATTTAATTTTTAATTATTTAAACTTATGAATTTTATTAAACATACTCAGTTTAAAACTTTTATGAATCTTATGGAGTTCTATTGATGTTAGGAATTTTATGGATACTTTAGTTTTTCTTAGGAGCATATTGAAGATCTAAAAGCATACGAATTCCATCTACTCCTTTTCCATAATATGAATGAAGAAAATTAGTTTCAACAAAACCTGCTTTTTTGTAAAAATTAATGGCTTTAACATCTGTAGCTTTAACTTCTAGTTTAATTTTATTTATTTGAAAAGCAATAAATAATTCAATGGCTTTACTTAAAAGCTTCCTGCCTACACCATTATTTTGATATTTTTCACTAACAGCAATAGATATTATATGACCTAAAAACTCATCTTTAATCCAGAATATAATGTACCCTATAACTTTATCATTCTCAACACCTACTAAAAATCCTGCTCCAATATTATAAAGTTCTTTTAAAATATTAATGTCATAAGGCAAATCAAATGATTCTTTTTCTATTTTATAAACCCTTTCTAAATCTTTAAGTCTAAATTCACGAACAAGCATTATAAACCATGAAAATAATTTTATTAAAAAAATCTAATTTAAAATCAATATACTTAAATATTTTTCAAGATAATATAAATAGTTAATTAAAAAACTTAGAATTTAAAATTTTTAAAAAAAAAACTAAAAAAAAACTAAAAAAAAATATAATTGTAATTATCATTATAAGTGTAATAAGATAAAATTAAGTACAATAAGATAAAATTAAATGCAATAAGATAAAATGTTGGTTGTTAAAGTTCCTTTAAATGGCATAAATGCTTTAAAAAACATATTAATGGAAAAAAATCTTGTTGAAAGAAACTATAAACTTCAAACAAAAGATGGTTATGGTTTTATTCCTGTTGTTAAACTAAAAAATTTAAACGAAATAAAACAAGAAATGGAAAAATCTTTAAATTACTCTCAAGAAATAAACTCAACAATTATTAAAGAAATAAAAGTAATTGATTTAGATGGTAAAAATTTGAATTTAAATGATTCGAATTTTAAAGATTTGAATTTTAAAAATTATAAAAAATCGCCATCAAGTGTTATTGATACATTAAAAGAAGATTTAGATGGAATAATATGTTCTAGTGAGCTAGATAAAATAAAAAAATCTTTTGATATTGTTGGAGAAATTGTGATTTTAGAAATTCCAGATGGACTTTTAAAGTATAAAAATGAAATAGCCATTGCTACACTTAAGTTTACAAAAAGGAAATCTGTTTTTATGAAAAAAGGGGCTGTTTCTGGAGTAATAAGAACGAGAAATTTGGAATTTTTATGTGGGGAAAATAATCCAGAGACAATTTATAAAGAACATGGTATAAAATTAAAATTAAATGTTAAAACTGTCTATTTTTCACCAAGACTTGGAAGTGAGAGGTTAAGGGTGTCAAATCAAGTGAAAAATAATGAAAAAATACTTGATATGTTTACAGGTATTGGTCCATTTCCTATTTTAATAGCTAAAAATCATGATGTAAATATAACTGCAGTAGACATAAATAAAGAAGCTATTAAGTATTTAAAAGAAAATATTAATTTAAATAAATTAAAGGGGAGAATATATCCTAAAGAAAGTGACATTTGTGAAATTGCTAAAAAATGTAGTAATGAAAATATAAAATTCAATAGAATAATCATGAATTTACCTGGATCAGCATTTAAATTTTTAGACTTATCATTTTCACTTATTGAAGATAAAGGGGTTATTCACTACTACGAATTTGGAAAAAACTATGAAGAAGGTAAAAAAAGATTGCAAAATATGGCTATTAAATTTAATAAAGAAATAGAGATTTTATCCAATAGAAAAGTTAAGTCAACCAGTCCTGGAATGTGGCATTTAGTCTTTGATGTGAAAATAATGGATAAAACTTAAAATATTAGTTTATATGTGATCATTTTTCTGAATAAAAATCAATAAGTTCATTAAATTCCTCTGTGGCATAAAATTCATCAAAAAACTCTTTAATATCTTTTTTAAAAGCAATTTTGCGAGATTCATGGTCTTTAAATTTTGAATAGTCTTTTGTTAATGTTAATTCAATAATTAAATCATCAGTCTCTAAATTAATTTGAGGAAAATCCCCTAAATCATCTAAAATATCTGATGAATATACAATATCCTCATCTAAATCCAAAGAATTGAACATCTCATTAGAATCAAAACTATCAGGATTATTATTACTATTGCTGTCATTATTCATATAACCATTATTATTATTATTATTATTATTATTATTATTGTCTTTATTTTCCATTATATTACCTGTAAACCAATGCGTGAAACTATAATTTGTTGAATTACCTATTAATCTTTTTTTCTATAACCTCAATCTCTTCATTTGTTAAATCATATAATTCATAAACTTTTTTATCAATTTCATTATCAATAACTTTGACATCTGTTTTTAATGAATGTATAAGATACTTACTTGAATTAAATTCTTTTTCTAGTAGTTCTTGTGTTCTTCTTGGAAAAATATCTATTTTTATTTTTTTTAATTCATTTAAAAACTCTTCAAAACTTAGTTCATAATAGTTATTGAGCTTTTTAGAAGGCTTTCCTATATCATATGTTCTAATTAACCAGTTATTGAAGTTATTTATTTCATCTTGAAGGCAGTTATTATATTCTATGATATTTTTTGATTTAGCTACAAAAAAAGATTGCTTTTCAATCGATATTCTAGGAATAGGTAATTTTTTTAAATTAGCTATTTTTATTTCTGAAAAAACTCTTCCTTCATCTGGGACTAAATAATTATAAATATTATTAATTAAACTTGAATTTAATAAACATAAAAAATATTCTAAAGAAAACTTACTTGAATCATTACAAATCATGTTATGAACACTATTAAGATTAATAAATCCATATTTGTCAATAGCCGCAAATATTTGACTGCTTGTTCGCCGAATAACAATTTTTTGTTGATTGAAATTAAATTTTGACCTTGGTTCTGCTAACCATTTTCCATATTTCAACCATTGATTATTGGGATATTTTATTTTATATGAATTAATGTTTCCTCCAATCAAATAAGGCTCATAATTTTCACCTATTTTATAAGTTGCAGAGTATATTTTATTATCTATATCTTCTCTACTTTGTTTGGGAGTGCCTTTGTTTTTTTGATATGGTTTTATACCTGTTGAAAATGTGCATAAATTCCCTAATTTTTCATTTTTATTAAGTAATTTAAGATAAAAAGAATTTTCATCCACATATGACAAAAATCCATCCTCATAATGTTCTTCCCATTTTTTTTGCTCTATTTTAACATATTTTTTATATAAAAATTCATCGATATTATTTACTATTTTGAAATTAATTTCACTAATATTATAGTATTTTTCTTTTTTATAACAAATAACCGAGCTTTCAGCAATAACATCATCAAATACAAAATATTTAAAATGTATTACCTGATTAATTGTATTGTTTGATATTAAAAATTTCCTTATTTTTTTAAAGTAAAACATATATAACCATGTTGAAGGAGTTATATAGCCTAAATAACCTTTTTCTTTTAGAATTTGGTTACCTTTTTCTAAAAATGCTACATAACTATTAATTTGATACTCTACATTTGAATATGTGTCCCTAATATAATTTTTTTCATCATCTGAAAGCTCTCCACCCCATGGTGGATTTCCAATAACAATATCAAAACCACCATTATCAAAAATATTCTTAAAGTTATTATTCCAATTAAAAGCTTTATCTTCAACAATAGTAAAATCATCTATTAATGAATTTCCGCATTTAATATTAGTATCTAAATTAGGTAATGGAACATCATTTTTACATACTTTTAAAAAAAGTCCTAATTTAGCTATTTCAATTGATTCTTGGTTTAAATCAACTCCATAAATGTTATTTAATAAAATATCTCTTCTATTGTCAATATCATCATAGATATAATCTAAATTATTTTTATTTGTGTTTTCATATCTAAATTCGTAAATAGCTTTGTGAATGTCTAATAGTATTTCTGTGGCTTTGTTTAAAAATGCACCACTTCCGCATGCTGGATCAACAATTTTAATATTTATTAATTTATTTTCTAGCTCATCAATATTATTTTGATGTTCTTTAATTAAATCATCAATTTTGTTGTTTTCATTGTTGCTTAAATAAGGAATAATTGTATTTTCACAGATATACTTTGTAATATAGTCGGGAGTGTAATAAACTCCTTCTTTTTTTCTTTTACTTGTTTTTTCATTTTTGATTTCTTCAATGTCTGTGATACTATTTTCAAAGATATGTCCAAGTATATTTACATCTAGTTGAGAATCAAAGTCAAAAGAAGATATGATTAATAAATTTCTGTAAATCTTATTTATGTTAGGATAATTTCTAAGTTCATGATCTACTATGTGTTCTTGTTCTAGAAAGCTCCACTTAAAAGAGATATCTTTATAAAAATCCTCTTCATCTACTTTGTCCCTAATTCTTAAATAACTAATGTCTTCTTTAAATAGCCCTCCATTAAATGCAGTTATGTCATTTTCTTCATTTCCATTGTTAATAAAATAAAATAATTCATTTAAACGATTCCATAATGTGTTAATAGCTAGAACTTTTCTTCTTATTGGAGTTAATATTTCATCATTTGTAGTGTTATCGGGTAATAAATCTTTATCTTCACAGAAACAAATGAAAATGTATCTATTCAATATTAATTGTGCTTTACTAATGGCTGTATTTTTATCTATGTCATTGGAATATTCTAATTCTTTAATTAACATTGATCTTGTTTCACTATATAGTTTATAAAACTCGTCTTCAATATTAAAGTCTTGTGCAAATAGTCCTTTTTTATCTAACAATTTATTAAGAATGCCTTTATTTAATATAGATTCTTTAGAGAATATAAGTAAAAATTCTTTGAATTTTGTATTGTCATGTTTTAAATCATCAAGTGTAAATAAAATATAGTTATGTTGTGTATTTGCATTGTATAAACGGAATTCATAGTAATTTGATACAATATACCATTCAATTGTGCTTTTTTTGCTTGCATAGTTAGATGCTTGTTCTACAGCACTTAGTCCCCCATAAGACTTTGTCAAATTAGTATCTGTCCCTTTTAATTCAATAGCTATATATGGCTCGTTGTCTTTTAGTATCATAAATTCTACATGTTTTTGACCTAAAGGATACTCAAACTTAAAGTCTTCATCATATTTATATCCTAATAATTTTTCCAATATACATTTTTGAAATAAAGGATAGTTGGGTACTTCATCACTTAGATCTCCAGTTTTATACTTTTTATACCATCTAGTTAAAGATTCTTTATGTTTATGTTTTATTTCAAGTTGTTTTCCGTGTTTAGATAAAGCATTTCTTAATCTGAGCAAATTATTTTTCATTTTATACACCTATAACTAAAATAAAGAATTAATATTACTGAGTAATGAATATTATTAAATAATGTAAATTATCTTTCTAGATTAATGTAATAGAAACATGTAAAATATTCAATATATTGTTAAGGCAATTTAATTCTAAATGTTTATATACTTTAAATTATATATTATAATAATATGAAACATAGAAAATTAGAACTCAGAGAAAATGATTATAATTCTTTAAAAAAGATGGTTAAAAAAG
>NZ_LWMV01000199.1 GCF_001639295.1 Methanobrevibacter curvatus
AAATAAGCAAGAAAAACAGTAAAAAAAGGCAAAAATCCCATAATTTAAAAAAAATCTCCATAAAAATACAATTTTTAAAAAAAAAATAAAAAAATTAATTAAAAAAAGCAGGTTAATAGAAAATCTCATCAATACAATTTGCTGACTTAATAGCTGGAAGTTGCTTTCAATATTTTGAAAGAGGAAATTTAGAGTTCATTGATATTTTTAAAGATAAACATGAAACATACTTTTACAATAAATCTATTATTCCTAAAAAATAATCACACAACTTTTTTTTAAAAAAATCACTCAAATAAATTAATCATCACTAGTTGATGTTTAAAAATAATATATTGGTTGCATTATTTCCCTATATGCTCATTTAAAAGTGCAGACACATGAGGCATCCAGAAAAATAAAGACTTATCACAAACACATATATAATCTATTACAGTTTATATATAGCACTATACTATCAAACAACTATTTTTTTAACAAAATTAGATTAAATTGTAATTTTAATAGAATTATAGTTAACTACAGGGATTTTACAATTTTTTTCTCCTTTTTTTAAAGTGATTAACTCTGATTTTTCAAGTTTTTTTTATTTGTTTGTAACTGTGCTTATTTCCTTATTTAATTTAAGTGCTAATTCATTAAGTGAAGAAACTTTACTGTGTTTAATTGTATGAAGCATTTCAAAATCAGATACATTAAATGAAAGGTCTTCTATAAAAACTGTTAATTTTTCTTTTAATTTTTCTTTTGGGTGAAATTGGAAGCATTTCCAGTCTCCTAAATCAATTTTATCTAAGCTTGTTCCAATAAAACTCATTGATATCATTTTTAGGTTTTCTTTTTTCTTATATTTTTTTTCAAGTTCTTTTATTTTGTCTTTTCCTTTAACAGTTCTTGTCATTTTAATGGGCATAATTTTAATTTTATCGATGTATAACATTTTATTTTTTATTATATTCATATAATTTTGTATTTTTAGAAAATAAATTACAAATGACCTTATTCGGGTGAAACAAACATGTTACTTTAGTGATTCATATGTTATTTCACTAACACCCTATAAGTATAAATATTTCTACATACATAATTGGTATTAATTAAGAATGGTGATAATAATGAGTATTGTAGTAGACAATCCTAATATATTAAAAAGTATTAGTAGAATAGCTAAAAGGGAAAATAAGCCAGAAACTAAGGTTTTGGAAGAGGTAATAAAAAAAGGACTAAAAGAAACAGAACCTAAAATCCCAGAACACTTAATAGCTAATAAAGATACTTATAACCCTGACCCAAAAAGACTTATGGAAAGTGCAGGTTTTATCAAAGGAGTTAAACCTTTCAATGCAGTGGAACTAGTTAGAGAAATGAGAAGAGGAGAATAAATGATTTTTCTTGATACTAATTTCTTAGTTTCTTTTTATATAGATGAGGAAGAAGAACATAAAAGAGCTAATAAAATAATGGAGAAAATAAAAAATAAAGAAAAAATAATTTCTCGAGTAATTATAGCTGAAACAGTTAATCTAATGAACACTAAATTGAAAATTGACAAAAATAAAATAGAAAAAACATATAATAAACTAATTGAGGATTATACTCTTATAGAAGACCATTATTTTTACGATAATGCATTAAGAAAAACAATTGATTGGGAAAGGAGGTTACCTTATTTTGATTTTGTTATAATAAGTGTAATGGAAAATTTAGGAATAGAAAAAATAGCTTCTTTTGATAAACACTTTGATAATATAGCTGGAATAGCGAGAATACATTAATTTTTTTATAGCTATTTTCACTTATAAATTTCGTCGAAATTCATAATATTAAACAAACATTTGACTATTAAATTTACTTAAGAAAAAATAAAAATCAGATTTTTTCAGAAATAAAAATATTTATATATTTAAAAAAATAACAGTATACTATAATTACTATACTTACTATAATTTTAATGGAGAATATTTTTATGATTGCAGTTACAAATATGTTTGGTAAAAATCAAACTACAATTCCTAAGGAAATACGAAATAGATTGAATTTAAAAGGAAACATGATTATCGAATGGGATGTTAATGAAAAAAATGATGTCATTTTAAGATTTAAAAATAAATACACAGAAGAAGAATGTGATATTTTCTTTAAACACCTAGATAAAATCAGCAACGAAATGGATAAAGGCAAAAAGGTAATTGTAGATGTTGAAAAAGTCCTCAAAGAAAGCTGAATACTGTATTGCACTGTCTTGTGAAGTCAATATTTTCCTTGAAAAATTAAAAAAAAAGAACAAAGGATTTTACATAGAAATATATAAAAAACTCGCTAAAATAAAAGAAAACCCATTTAATGGAAAACCATTATCTAATAAACATAAAAACCATTTCAGTGAAAGAATTCGCAATTATAGAATCATTTATGAAATTAGTGGAGAAGAAATAAAAATATTAAATATTGGATCAAGAGATGAAATTTATAAAATAAAATAATATTTATACAAACATTTGTTGCAGTAATCCTTTTTTAAATTCTTGATTTTTATTTAATTCTTCTTCTATCTTTTCTATTTTTTTATCTATATTGGTTAAAAAATTAGCTATTTTCTCTTGTTCTTCTAATGAAGGAATGGAAGTTTTATAATTTAAAATATCTTTGTTAGAAATATTTGGTTGTGCACTTGAAGTAGGAATTGTATCTAAATAATATCTAAATAAAGAGGTATTAATCAATTGATAAATAAATTTTTTATTGCAGTTTTTACAATTAAACAGAGCAATTCTCTGATTAATATAAGCAAAACCTCCCTCCTTAACAATTCCATTTTTACCAAATGTAGCTCCAGATAAAGCAATCATAAAATCACCTACAAAAACTTTATAAATTTCATCAGGTGTTTCAGCACTATATGTATCAATTTTTTCTAAATTCACATAATTATTAATATCTCCGATTTTTATTACTTTATTCTTTATTTTTTCTTTAGTAAACAAAGAACTTTTAAATGCAAATCCTCCTTGCAGAGTTATAATATCATTTAATTTTTTTTCTTCCCAGTCAGGATAATTTTCACCATTAGCATTTTTAAATCTTAATTTCTGTGTGAAAAGTTGTTGCAAACAAAACTTCTTAAAATCCTTAAAATAGCTTAATTTATCTTCTAAAATGGTTATTTTTCTATCTATCTTAGTTAAAAAGTTTGATATTTTTTCTTGCTCTTTTATTTTAGGTAAATTTAGTTTTAATTTTTTAAGGGCTGATGAGTATAAATGAACAACAGAAACCCCTTGTGCTAAAGAAGCTATTTCCTTTTGTTTATTATTTAGATAATATGATAAAAACAGTGAATTTTCTTTTGTTTTAATAATATTTGTATCTCCCCCAATAGCTACTCCTTTTTTCATTACACATGAGGCAGTAGCTAAATCTATAGCTGTTTCTCCAGAAGTTGGAATGATAATATCATATTTTTCACTTAGTATTAAATCTTCTTTAGCAAGATTAGTTTTAGAAACAATTCTGGATATTTTCTCATTGTAAGTAGTATACAATTCCCCATATCTAATACATTCAATTCCTTCCTTAGAAATATTATTTTTGGATATTCCTTTACCTTTAGAAAAATTAGCAATATCTTCCAATTTTTTCTCTTCCCATTCATCACTAAATTCTGAAAATCGCAATTTTGGTGTGTTGTTTTTTGACATTTTTTTTACACCTAAAGTATTGGAGATTTTATTCCTAATTCTTTGCAGTATTCTTCTATTTTTTTGTCTACTTCTTCCATTTCTTTTTTATTTTTTTCTAGATTAGCTATAACTTCATTTAAGTCTATTGGTTCTTCTTCTTCGAATGTATCTACATATCTTGGTATGTTAAGGTTGTAATCGTTTTCTTTTATTTCTTTTAGGCTTGTTTTGTGGGAATATTTTTCTATTTCTTGTCTTTCTTTGTAAGTATTCATTATTTTGTCGATATCTTCTTCTCTTAGTTTGTTTTGATTTTTTACCTTTTCAAAATTTTTACTTGCATCTATAAATAGTACATCTGCATCATCTGTTCTGCATTTTTTAAATATTAGTATTACTGTTGGGATGCTTGTTCCATAGAATATGTTTGCTGGTAAGCCTATTACTGTATCTAAGTAATTTTTCTCTTCAACTAAGTATTTTCTAATTATTCCTTCTGCTGCTCCTCTAAAAAGTACTCCGTGAGGTAGGACTATTCCCATTGTTCCGTTTTCATCTAAATGATAAATCATGTGTTGAACAAATGCAAAGTCTGCTTTGGATTTTGGTGCTAACTTCCCATAGGCACTAAATCTTTCATCATCTAAAAAATGTGAATCTGCTGACCATTTGCTTGAGAACGGTGGATTGGCAACGATTGCTTCAAATTTCATATTTTTGTGTTGAGGATGTTCTAATGAGTCACCTTGTCTTATATCAAAGTCTGTAAATGGAACATCATGTAAAATCATGTTCATTCTTGCTAAGTTGTAGGTTGTTTGGTTTAATTCCTGACCATAGAAATCTGAAACTTGTGTTTCTTTTGCAACCCTTAAAAGAAGAGAGCCAGAGCCACAGGTTGGATCATATGCATTTTTCAACTTGGTTTTATCAAGACTTACAATTTTTGCAAGTATTTTTGAAACTTGTTGTGGGGTGTAAAATTCTCCTGCTTTTTTACCTGCACTTGATGCAAATTGTGATATTAAATATTCGTATGCATCCCCTAAAATGTCTTTTTCTTGGTCTTCTAATTTAAAATCAATATCAGATAAGTGTTTTAAGATTTTGCTGATTAGTTTATTTTTTTCACTTTCTGTTTTTCCAAGTTTTGAAGATCCTAAGTCTACATCTTCAAATAGGTTTTCAAAATCATTTTCACTTTCATGGCCTGTTGCTGAACCACTTATTCTTTTTAGAGCCCTTTCAAGATCTTCTAAAATAAATTCATTGTTTTTAGCTTTAACAACTACATTTTGAAAAAGACATTTTGGTTCTAAAAAGTATCCCAAATTATCTAATGCAACAGTAGTTAGTGCTTCCCTAAATTCTTCTTTATCATAAGCTTCATTAAATATTAAATTATCATTTTTTAATTGTT
This sequence comes from Methanobrevibacter curvatus, assembly GCF_001639295.1. Taxonomy (GTDB): domain Archaea; phylum Methanobacteriota; class Methanobacteria; order Methanobacteriales; family Methanobacteriaceae; genus Methanoflexus; species Methanoflexus curvatus. The sequence continues at coordinate 5,101 of NZ_LWMV01000199.1, forward strand.
TATTTAAGTAGGAATCGATTTTTTCTGATAGATATTTATAAAAAATAAATCCTAAAATATAATTTTTAAATTCACTTGCATCCATATTTCCTCTAAGTTCATCGGCAATTGCCCATAGCTTACTTTCTAAATTATTCTGATATTGTGACATTTTTCTCATCTAATATTTTAATTATTCTCATTTTTTATATAGGCTTGAAGCTTTTTTTAAACCTAATAGCTTACATTTAACATTTCGTGGTTGGAAAGCTACTGATAGTAAAATAACATTTTTGTTTTGATATGGTTTGTAATATTCATTCCTTATGATTTGGCTTAATCCATCATCTAACATTTTATCCATAGATTCTGTTTCACTAAATTTAAATTCAATAATTAGAACATTGTTTTTTTGTTTAAGTACACCATCCATTCTTCCTTTGATGGTCATAACTTCCCCTTCAATGTCAAAACCTAATAATTGCAACCAAGAAATAGCTAAAATTTGATAATGTGCTTCAAATTCTTTTTTAATTTTACCATATAGTAGGTTTGGGATTTTATGAAGCAGAATCTCAAAAGATTTTTGTAAATTTTCTTCATCTAAATTTAAGATGTGTTTAATCATATTATTTGTCATTGGTTGTATCTGGCTCTCGTCATAGTTAGTGTAAGTTCCTAATATATAACTAAACAATGAATCATGAACTTCTTTATTAGGAATAGCTAATTTATATTCTGATGATTCCCCTAAAACCCCCTTTTCTTCTTCTTTTATTGTTAAGTAACCTGTTTGCAAAAGGGCTGTTGCAAAGTCTAAATTTTCAAGTTTAAAACTGGGAAATGATCCTGAAAATCTAGCACTTTTATTTACTAAGACTTCAGTGTCCACTCCTTTTTTATCAATAAGATCTATAAGTAATTTTGGTGTTCCTGTATCAAACCAATAATTATTAAATTTACCATTGTTAAAAAATTCAAGAATTGAAAAAGGATTATATAAGAAGTTCTCACCATCCCAAGAATAACCATCATACCATTTTTTAATTAAATCCAGTATAATCTCTGGACCAACATTATTGTTTTTGCTGATTTTATCAATGTGTTCTTTGAAATTATCCTCAAGATCTTTTTGGGTGTAACCACAGATATTGGTATATTTTGGATTAATTGTAATATCATCTAAACTATTAAAATCTGAAAATATTGAAGTTTTAGTGAATTTACTGATACCTGTTACAAAAATAAAATGAATATATTTATCATTTGGTTTTAAAACTTGATAAAAACTCCTTAAAACATCACGATTACTTTTAGCTATTTCAATATCATCTAAATGACTAGTTATAGCTTTATCATATTCGTCGATTAAAATAACAACTTTTTTGTCATATTTTTCATATATTCTCATGATTAATTCGCTAAATTTACTTGTTAAATCTTCACTTACAAGTTCTATAGAGTGCTTCATTTTAGTCATGTTAATGAAATCATTTAAAGACCTCTCCAATGTTTCAGGATTTTTATGACCTATAGTTGCAAAATCTAAATAAATCACAGGATAAGTTTGAGTCCAATCATATTTATCATAAATATACAATTCTTTAAATAATTTCTTATTTCCTTTAAACAACTCTTCTAATGTATTAACTAGTAAAGATTTACCAAATCGTCTAGGTCTTGATAAAAAATATATTTTACCTTCATTAACCATTTTATGAATGTATTTTGTTTTATCAATATAGGTATAGTTATTTTCTATTAATTCTGAAAATGTTGCAACTCCAATAGGTAATTTTTTCATTATATGTCTCCTTTAAATTTAAATTAATATTTATTTATTGGTTTCATATTTAATAAATTTTCCTAATTTTTGAGAAAATTTGATAATGTGCAAATCTTAGGGTGAAAAAATTAAGTGTCAGAAAAATTAAAAAATATTTTACCATGAAAACTTTTCTACTAATTCTATTATTTTGTTTTTAAGTGAATTTATTTTTGTTTGTCTATTAATTAATCCTAATTCTTCTTTAAATGACATTTGAAGATTATCATTCTTTATTTTTCCTGCAAATTCATAATCATTGATAATTTCATTTATAATGTCTTTTTTCAAATTTTCTTCCTCAACTAAGTGGTTTATAACTTTATTTTTTTCTTTTTCTAAATATACATCAAAATCATCTTCAATGTCTTCTGAATTCTGTTTACCTGTAATATTTTTCTCAATAAATTCTTCAATAAGGCCAACTTTGCTTTTAAGTTCTGGAGAGTTTTCCATTGTTTGAATAATAAATTCTTTATCCTTTTCAAATGAAGGTGCATCTACATTTAAACTTTTCAGTAGAGTTAAAATATATGAAACATTGATATTATCTCTTCTTATAAGTTCAATTTCAAAATCAATATCATCTAAAACTGAAACCTTATCTGGATCTTGATTACCAATATAAATATCCAAATATTTAGATTTGAAATCTGCAAACTCTTGCTCCGATATGTTCAAATCTTTAAAATTAAATTCTGTAAAAACTGTAAGTCTATTCATTATTCTAAGTAATTCCCTAAATATCTCAACAAAAATCTTTTTTTCTTTTTCTGAAGGCAAATAATCAACATTTTGAGGATCGAAAACAAGATCAAACAATTGTTTCAAAACACCATTAAAATCATCCACATAACTTAAATATGGTTTCATTAAAACTATTTCTGATGCATTTTCATCAGAATACAATGCAATTGCTTCATCAGTTTCATTTTTAAGGTTTCTAAAGGAAATAATATTTCCTTGTTTCTTTCTCTCATTTAAAAGTCGATTAGTTCTTGAAAAAGCTTGAAGTAATCCATGATACTTAAGATTTTTATCAACATACAAGGTATTTAAAGCTTTATTATCAAAGCCAGTTAAAAACATATTTACAACAAGTAAAATATCGATTTTCTTGTCTTTTGACCTTTTAGAAACATCTACATAGTACTCCTGAAATGTATCTGTAGAATAATTGGTTCCAAACATGTGATTATAATCTTTAATATGATCTTCTAAAGAATCTCTTGGATGTAATTTGTCAAAATCTTCATTATCCCCATAAGAGTAGATTGTAGCTATTTTTAAATCATGATCCATATTTTTAAATATTTCATAATACTTGTTTAATACTTCAATTGATGAAACAGCAAAGATTGAAGTAAACTCCCGATTATATGTTTTTGCATTATGATTTTTAACAATATAATCGGCAATTTTAGTTAATCTATCTTCTGATTCCATTAATTCTTTAGTATCAATAGCTTCTACTTCAATATCATATTTAGATCTATTTTTATACTTACCAATATATTCTACCATAAATCCTAAAACATTGTTATCAGATATTGCATCTTTAATTAAATAAGAGTGTAATCTATCACCAAAGATGTCTTTTGTTGTTCTTTTCTTATTAGCATTGACAGAAAAAATAGGAGTTCCAGTAAATCCAAAATATTGAATATTTGTAAAATATTCGGTTATATTCTTATGCATATCCCCAAATTGGCTTCTATGACATTCATCAAACATTAAAATCAATTTTTTATCTTTAACATTATCTAAACCTTTTTCATGTCTTTTAACTGCCATATCTAACTTTTGAATAGTTGTTATTATGAGTTTGTTATGCCCTTTTAGCTGCCTAATTAAAGATTTAGTGTTTTCTGTTCCATCTACTGAACCATCAGAAAAGCTATTAAATTCTTTAGTTGTTTGATAATCTAAATCTCTTCTATCAACAACAAATATTACCTTATCAATTTTAGGCTCACTACATAAAATTTGTGCTACCTTAAAGGAAGTCAAGGTCTTACCACTTCCTGTAGTATGCCATACATACCCATTTTGCTTAGATTCTAAGGCTTTATCTAAAATAGCTTCAACAGCATAATATTGATAAGCCCTAAGAACCATTAAAGACTTATCTGACTCATTAAGCACAACATATCTTGCAACCATCTTAGAAATATGGCATTTTTCTAAAAAAATATCTGTGAATTCATCTAAATTAGAAATATTGTTGTTATCCTGATTTTTCCAGAAAAAAGTATAATCAAAACTTAAATCCTTATTGTTAGCATAATATTTGGTATTTACACCATTACTAATTACAAAAATTTGAACATAATCAAAAAGTCCATTAAAAGAATGTGACCTATATCTTTTAATCTGGTTAAAAGCTTTTTTAAGCTCAATTCCTCTTTTTTTAAGTTCAATCTGAACAAGCGGTAAACCATTTATTAAAATGGTTACATCATATCTATTTTCATATTTTCCTTTAATTGTAATTTGGCGAGTAACTTGAAAAATATTTTTACACCAATCTTTACTATTAAAAAAGTCAATAAAAAGAGTTTCATTCTCACGTTCAATACGAAATTTGTCTCTAAATCGCTTAGATTTATCAAATACATTTCCTCCTTCAAGGTGAAGTAAGATTTTGCTAAACTCTTCCTCTTCTAACTCAATTTTATTAAATTTTTCTAATTGTGTTTTAAAGTTAGCTATTAAGTCTTTTTCATCAGAAATTTTAGCATTTTCATATCCATTTTCAACTAATTTTTTTATTAAGTTCTCCTCTAACTTTGCTTCACTTTGAGTAGCCATTATATGTCCCCTTTGAATAGATTTATAACTATTTCATTAACTTTATTATTTAAATTATGGATAAAAATGAAATTTTTCATTCAATATTATTTTAGACTAATAGTTCTTAGCTTATTTTTTATTAAGTAATATTACTTTATTAAACCACTATGTTATTAAACCATTATTTTATTAAACCATTGCTTTATTACACAATAGTATTTACTTAATCTCCTACTACTCTTAAATTTTCACATAAGATTTTAGGAATAATAAAGGAACCTTTCTGAATCACCTCTGATTTTAAAGCTTTTACTGTTTCAATTACTTTAAAAATATTACCTGAAATCATTGCTTTTTTAATAGGTTTTGTAATTTCTCCATTTTCAATTAAAAACGGATTGTTAATCTCAACAGAGAAATCACCAGATATAGGGTTGGCGGTATGTGCCCCTAAAACATCACTAGCAATTATTCCATTTCTAATCTCCTCCATATCTACAGATTGTTTAAAATCAAATAAAATATTCGAGGAGGAAGGAGCAGGCACAGATGAGTATGATCTAAATCCATTGCCAGTACTTAATTGTTTTTTATCTTCATCAATATCATCTAAGTTGTTATATTTATTAGAATTATAAACATCATATATAAAACCTTTTAAAATTCCATTTTCAACTAAAGGAGTTTTTTGAGAAGCTGTTCCTTCACTATCAGAAGTAGAAGACATTAACCCTCCATTAATTGTTCCATCATCATAAATAGACAAATCAGAAGAAGAAATTTTCTCAGAAACTTTATCTTTTAAAATAGAACGTCCTCTTAAAACAGCTCCTCCATTAAACCCAGATATAAAAGTGTTTAAAAGTCCAGTAGCTGCATGATAATCTAAAACAACAGTTTTATCCCCAGTGTCTATTTTTTCTCCACCAATTGAATCTATAGCAATTTTACAAACATTTTTAGATAAATCAACTACATTCAAATCAAATTTAGTTGAACTAAGAGAATCATAAAAGCTAGATTTCTCTCCACCATCTTCTGCAACAACTGCAATATGTGAAGAAAAAGATGTTGACTGATTTGAAACCTCAACACCATTAGAATTAACAACTAAAGATTTAAATAAACCACAATGAAAACCTGCAGAGCTTGTTTGACAATTTTCATCTTTTACTGTTGAAATAGACTCTTCTAATAAGTCATAAATTTCTTGAAATTCTAAATCATTAAACTTTTTATCATAAAGCCCTTTAACCTTTGGATATTTACTAGGAAATGTAAATGAAAAATTTTCATCATCTTCATTTAATTTAGAGTTCAAAAAGGCTTTATCAGGAATTTTAGAATAACTTTCAATGTCTGATGTATAAGCAAAGCCTATTTTATTCCCATTTAATATTCTAATTCCAATACCATAGTTATCATCATTTTTTGCAAAGTTTATGGTTTCATTTTCACTATCTAATTGAATTTCATTAGTATTTGAAATATAAATCTCATATTCATTAGAATATTTTAAAATTTCTCTTTTTAAATCTTCTACAACATCCATTAACATAAAAATCACCTAATACTTCAATTAAAAAAATAATGTAAAATTATATTAAAAAAAATTAATAAGTAAAAAAATTAATAAATAAATATTACTATAGAAAACATAGGTATTAAGAATAAAAATAGAAGCTAAAACTAAAAATCACTAAAAATTACTTATTAACACTACTAAATAATCATTATTTAAACAGTAAACATTAATTAAGCATCAATTAAGCATTAATGAAAGTTAAATTGTGGAATATCTATGAGCAATATTACATGTCCCCTCTTTACTAACCATACATGCACCAATTGGGTGAGTAGGATTACATTCTTTTCTAAAAAGTTTACAATCTTCAGGTCTAGCAACACCACGCAAAATTGGTCCACAGATACATCCCTTTGGAGCATCTTTAACATCTTTAACCTTAATATTAAATTTCTCTCTTGCATTGTATTTAGAATACTCATCTTTAATTTCAAGTACAGAATTAGGAATTTTAGGAAACCCTCTCCATTCCCTACTTTTAACTTCAAAAACCTCATCAATAGCTTTTTGAGCTTTAACATTACCTTCATCTCTAACTGCTCTTTTGTATTCATTTTCTATTTTAGCTTCATTATTTTTAACTTGACGAAGTAGCATATAAACAGACATTAAAATGTCTAAAGGATTAAATCCTGCCATAATCTGCGGAATATTATACTCTGTTGAAAACTTATCAAAAGCTTTTGTTCCAATAATAGTACCTACATGACCAGGCTCAATTAATGCATCTAAGTTAGTTTGACCAGACTGAATTAAAAATTCAAGTGCAGGAGGGATAAGTCTATGGGATGTTAAAACAGAAAAGTTTTCTGGAGGATTTGAAATTATTTCAGAAGCTGTTGTTGGAGCAGTTGTTTCAAAACCCGCAGAAATAAAGACAACTTCATTATCCATTTTTTCAGCAAGTTCAACAGCATTTGGTATCCCATAAACAACTCTAACATCAGCTCCTTCAGCTTTAGCATCATTTAAAGAGCTATTAGATCCTGGAACCCTTAACATATCCCCAAATGTGGCTATTGTTACCCCTTCATCAATTAATTTCAATGATTCATCAATTTCACGAGAAGGAACACAACATACTGGACAACCAGGACCCGCTATTACTTCAACTTCTTTAGGAAGCAATGTTCTTATTCCATTTTCCATTATAGTATGTTCATGGGATCCACAAACATGCATAATTTTTATAGGAACCGCTATTTCATTTATTCGATTAATTAATTTATTAGACAATTCTTTAATATTTGTACTCATTATAATCCCAGATTAACAATTAAGATAAATTTTTTAAAAACTATTGTAATTAAATAAAATTAGAAAAAAGAAAAATTAAAAAGACTAGAAAAATTTTAGAAAAAAATAAATTTTTCAAAAAAGTTCCAATAAGAGTATATAAACATGTGAATTATATAACATCCATAAATAATTTATTAATTTTATATTAATAATTTTAATTTTATATTAATTATTTATTATATGTTTTTTGTAATATATAGATTTTTTTTAAAAAAAAACAATCTTAAACTTAAGCAGTGGTTTATTTAATTTTTAAGAAAAAAATTAGCTTTAGAGCAGTCTTTTAAATAACAATATTTTTATATTGTTAAATAAATAGATATAATTAATTTATCTATTTCACTAAATTCTATTTAGATATTGTAAATAGCTTTGCTAAATAATGATATATTTATAATAGAGTGTATAAAATGAATATAAGAAGTAATTTACCTGTTGATGTGTCAGATTTTAAAAAACTAATAAATAGAAACAAAATATATGTAGATAAAACAAATATAATAGAAAAAATTATCTCTCTAAGAGGAACATATTATTTTCTTTCTCGTCCAAGAAGATTTGGAAAATCATTACTTTTAAGTACATTTAAAGAACTTTTTGAAGGAAACAAAGAATTATTTAAGGATTTATATATTTATAATAATTGGGAGTGGAATAAAACATATCCTGTAATACATGTTGATTTAAATGAAATAAAGTCAGATACAATTGAAAATTTTGAGAAATCTTTAAATTTCATCATAGACTCTATTGCTCTGAATGAATTTTCTATGGATCTTAAAGCAGAACTTTCTAACAATAAATTAAAGGAATTAATAAATAATATTCATGGTAGTACGGGTAAAAATGTTGTTGTTCTTGTTGATGAATATGATAAACCTATTCTTAGTAATATAAATGATGAAAAATTAGCCATTGGTATTCGTAATTCACTTAAAGACTTTTATGGTGCTTTAAAGAGTGCTGATAGTAAACTTGAATTTGTATTTATAACTGGTGTAAGTAAATTTTCTAAAGTATCTATTTTTTCTGATTTGAATAATTTAATTGATTTAACTATTGATCCAAACTTTTCAAATATTTGTGGCTATACTCAAGATGAAATTGAAGCTTACTTTTATGATTACCTAGTTGAAATTAGTGAAAATAATGAGATATCTGTTAATTATTTACTTGAATTGATAAAACAGTGGTACAATGGCTATTCATGGGATGGGAAAAAGTTTTTGTATACTCCATTCTCAATTTTGTCATTTTTGAATAATAATGGAGTATTTAATAACTACTGGTTTGAAACTGGAACACCAAGCTTTCTTATGGATTTAATTAAAAAAAACACTAATATTGATGTTTTGTTTGATGAAAACCTAAAATTGTATGGAACTTTTCCTAATTTTGATATTAAAAATCTTGATTTGAAAACTGTTCTTTTACAATCAGGCTATCTTACAATTAAAGACTCAAAAATTGTTCCTGGAGAATTACCAATTTATTCTTTAGATATTCCTAACAAAGAAGTTAGAAAATCATTATTTAGTTATATTTTAGGTTCTTATATTAATAAAACCGCTGAATCTGTCTACCCTATTGCAAATGACCTTTTTAGACAATTAATTGAAATAGATGAAAATGGCTTTACAAAATCTTTAGAAACACTATTTAGTAATATTCCTTATTCACTGCACAGTAAGCTTAATGATATGGAAGCTTTTTACCATGTCTTATTTTTATCTTGGATGAAAATAATTGGATTTGAAATCCAAGGAGAAATTATTCAATTAAAAGGTAGAGTTGATGCAGTATTATTAAAGGAAAATATTGCAGTTATTTTAGAGCTTAAATTTAGTAAAACAAAGTCTATAGACAATATCTTAGATGAAGCTATTAATCAGATATTAGAAAAAGAATACTACAAACCTTACCAAGATAAAAAAATTATTTTAATAGGAATTGCTTTTAAAGAAAAAGAGATTAAATCAAGAATTGAAGAATTTAAAACTTAATTTTAAAGTTTGTCCAGGAATTAATTTTAGTTGAACAAATGAGCAAAAATTTAAAGAAAAAATAGAAAACTATATCTTTTGACAAGTTTTTTCAACAGAATTTTAATTATAGACGAGAAACAAGGGATATGTAAAAACATATGAATTTTAGCAAATTATTAAGAAACTATGCAATGATTATTTTTTGTAAAAACATATATTTAATTAAAATATGTTAAAAGATAATAAATTATTAATACATATTTTATAAAAAAATGTTTAAAAATAACTATAATTAGCAAATAATTAATATTAATTAATTAAATTTGAATTAAAATATTTTAAAGAATAATAAAAATTAAATATTTTAAAAGTAATTATTTTTAGTAAATAGATATTAATATTAATTAAATAGAATTTTATTAAATATTTATGTTTATTTTTATAATAAAAGTTATTATAACTTTATAAATCCAATTT
>NZ_LWMV01000200.1 GCF_001639295.1 Methanobrevibacter curvatus
GGATATAATATTAATTAAATATAATATTGTTAAATACAGAATATAGAATATAGTATTATTAAATATAGAAATAATTATAAGAGAATAAATGGAATTGAAATTAGAAGCATAATTATTAAAATATTATTAACTTATTTTAAATTATTATTAAATATAACCTTATTAAAAATTAAATTTATTAAATAACTAAAGGTGTAAATATTGTTTGATTCATTGAAGAAAAAATTTAGTAAAATGGCTACTAAATTAACAAAAAAAGTATCAGATGAAGCTAAAGATGAAAACAACATAGAAGCTATTTCTGATGAAGAAGTTTTAGAAATTGAAAATAATGATAATATTGAGGATAGTATTGAGGATAGTATTGGGGATAGTATTGGGGATAGTATTGGGGATAGTATTGAGAATAATATTGAGAATAATATTGATGACAATGAAGAGAATAAAGACATTAAAAATGGCAATGTTGTCACTGATGAAATAAAAAACGATGAAGAAAAGAATATAAAAGATAAAGAACAAGAAAAAGATGAAACACTTAAAAGTGATGAAAAAGAAAATAAACCTAAATCTGGAGGAATTCTTTCATTTATCCGTGAAAAAACTATAACTGAGAAAAACCTCGAAGACATTCTTTGGGATTTAGAAATTGGTTTATTAGAAAGTGATGTGGCAATTGAAGTTGCAAGTGCAGTAGTTGATTCTGTTAAAGAAGACTTAGTTGGTAAAAAAATAAAAAGGTCCAATGATGTATCAGAATTTACTTTTGATGCATTAAAAGGAGCTGTTTATAAAATAATAGATGTTTCAGGTAAATCAATGACTGAAATGATAGAAGAAAAAAAAGTTAAAGGAGATCCTCTTGTAGTAATGTTTGTAGGAGTAAATGGGACAGGTAAAACTACTACAATAGCTAAACTAGCTAATTATTATTTAAAAAAAGGGTATACTCCAGTTGTAGCCGCATCTGATACATTTAGGGCAGGAGCCATTGAACAAATTAACCATCACACAGATAAAATAGGAATAAAAATTATTAAACACCAAAAAGGTTCAGATCCTGCTGCCGTTGCTTATGATGCCGTAGAACATGCAAAAAGTAAAGGAAAAGAATTGGTTTTAATTGATACTGCTGGGAGAATGCAGACAAACACCAACCTTATGGATGAAATGAAGAAAATTAAAAGGGTTTCAAAGCCAGATTTGATTATTTTTGTTGGAGATTCATTGACAGGCAACGATGCTGTTGAACAAGCCAGAAAATTCAATGAAACTATTGATATTGATGGAGTTATTTTAACTAAGGCAGATGCAGATAGTAAAGGAGGAGCTTCACTTTCAATTGGTTATGTTATAGGCAAACCAATACTATTTTTAGGTGTAGGTCAATCTTACGATGATATTAAAGAATATGATTCAAAATGGATGTTAGATCAAATTTTTGCTTAAAGGTTAAACCAATTAGAATTTAAGAAAGTATTATTTTAATATGTCATTTTTTTAAAAAATGTTCATTTAATGAATATTTAGGAATGGCTTAAAATAACTGAGTTTATTTAGTTTCTAATAAAATGATTTTTACAGTTATTTAGAAAAATAACTTATTACTTTTCTTAAATTAGGATTCTGCTTGAAAAAATAGTTTTATTTTTTCCATGATTTATTTTAATAAAAAAATTACTTAAAGTATTTAAGCTTTTCTATTTAATTCAAAAGATAAATGCTTTAAATATATAACAACATACAATTAAGTGTAGCTTTATAATATGAATTTATTATAAAGAAAATACTAATATACAATTGTTATAAATAAAATATTTTAAAAAGGTGATAAAAATGAAATTCGGTATAGAATTTGTTCCAAACGAACCAATTTATAAGTTAGAATATCTTGTTAGATTAGCAGAAGATGTAGGTTTTGATTATGTATGGATTACTGATCATTACAACAATAAAGATGTATATCAAACTTTAGCAATTCTTGCAGAATCAACCAGTACTATTAAATTAGGACCTGGTGTAACTAACCCCTATGTTAGAAATCCAGCAATAACTGCTGCATCTATAGCAACATTAGATGATTTATCTGGTGGAAGAGCAACATTAGGTATTGGTCCTGGTGATAAAGCTACCTTTGATGCACTTGGAATTGAATGGACTAAACCAGTTAGCACAATAAGATCTGCTGTTGATACATTCAGAACTTTACTTGGAGGAGATAAAACTGCAAGTGGTGCACAATTAGGTGGAGTAAAAGCTGCTCAAGAAAAAGTACCTATTTATCAAGGTGCTCAAGGTCCTAAAATGTTAGAAACTGCTGGTGAAATTGCTGATGGTGTTTTAATTAATGCATCTAATCCTAAAGATTATGGTGCTGCAATACCACTTATAGAAAAAGGTGCAAAATCTGCTGGAAAATCATTAGCTGATATTGATGTTGGTGCATATACTGCAACCTCCATTGCTAAGGATTCTGCAAAAGCAGCAAATGCTGCTAAAATTGTTGTAGCATTCATTGCTGCTGGTTCACCACCTCCTGTTTTTGAAAGACATGGGTTACCTGGAGACACTGGTGCTAAATTTGGTGGATTTTTAGCTAAAGGCGACTTTGGTGGAGCTATTGGTGCAGTAAATGATGAATTACTTGATGCATTTTCCGTTGTAGGAACTCCTGATGAGTTTATTCCAAAAATAAAAGCTCTTGAAGAAGGTGGAGTTACACAATTTGTAGCTGGTTCTCCTATTGGACCAAACAAAGAAGATTCAATTAAATTATTAGGAAAAGTAATTAGTAGTTACTAATCTTAATTTTTTATTTTTTTCTTTTTATTTTTTTCTTTTTATTTTTTACTTTTTTCTTTTTTTTTTAAATAAATTTTAAACATATATTAATTCTGTTCATATATTCTATTTTTCAATTTCTTTTTTACTTTTTATTTTTTTCATTATGAAATTTTTCATATGTTAATATTTTCTTTCCTTTTTTAATAGCTTTTAGCTATTTTTATAATGCCTTTTTATCAATTCTTTTTCTTTAAAAGTTTTTTTACTTGATATACTGTGCAACGATTATTTTTTGCAAAAATCGATATCTAATTAAAATAAATTAAAATATTTTTAAGGCATTAATACATATTTTTTTATAAAAAATAAATGTCTAAAATAATGATAATTTGTAAAAAACTTTTATTTAAATTAGTTTTCTTTATTTTTGATAAATTTTTTGATCAAACTTTTTCTAAAAGCTTGTTTTTAAAAAGTTTGTTTTAAAGGTTCTTCTAATTATTAAACAATTCATATTAATTAGTTAAATTTGAATTAAAATATTTTAAAGAATAATAAAAATTAAGTGTTTAAAAATAAATATTTTTAGTAAATAGATATTAATCTTAATTAAAGTAGAATTTTATTAAATATTTATATATTTTTAATATATATACGATGTTTTTGGATAAAAATTGTTAATATTTCCTTTAGTCTTCTTATGTAACTTGTCAACCTGTTGACATTATTGAGACTATTTTTCATATATTGTCTTTTATTTTTTTCTCAATGAATGTTTTTTTAAACAATAGAAGTCTTAACTTCATATCCTTTAGCTATTTCTTCTAATTTTTTTAATTGATTGTTGTAATAATTTTGATTTGCATAATTTTTATTCTTAAATAATTTGCTTGTTTCTTCTAAACTTTCAGGAAAATGCTCTCTTAATTTAGTAAAATAGCTCCCTCTAGAACCAGAATCTTCACTACCAAATAAACTCAGACCAGCAGGTAATGCATAAATAGCTCCAGCTTTTTTTAAATCCTTAAATGTTTTGTGAATAGCTTCTTCAGTATCTGTAATATATGGAAGTAAAGGCATTAAACTTGCTCCAACATGAAATCCTTCTTTTTTTAGCTTTTTAATTGCTTTTAATCTTTCAGATGGTCTTGGTGCATTTTCTTCAAATATACTAGCTATTTTATCCTCTGTTGTTGAAAATGAAAATGAAACAATCATTTTTAGATTTTCATTTTCTTTACTTTCTTTACTTTCTTTATTTTCTTTAGTTTTTCCATTTTTTGGATCTTTTTTTCTTTTCAAATCCTCTGGAATAATAGATCCATTTTTTATCTTTTTTAAAATGTCTAAATCTCTTAATATTAAATTTGATTTTGTTAAAATATGGCTACAATATCTGTATCTGTTGATTAATTTTAAGATGTCTCTTGTTAGAAATAATTCTGACTCTATTGGCATGTAGGGGTCTGTTGCTGAGCCTACCATTATAATAGCTCTTTCTCTTTTTATTGCCTTATTTTTTAACTGTGTTTTTAGCTTTTCTAATGCATTTTCTTTTACAAAAAACTCTTTTGTATTGCTTGCATACTTACTTCCATTTATATAGCAATAGCTACAATCAAAGGAACACCCCATGTAAGGATTTATTGTGTAGTCTTCTAGAAAGAAGCTTCTTTTTCCCTTACTTTTGTTTAATATTGATTTTACTGCTTTGTATTTAAATGAATATTTTTTAGCTATTTCATCTATTTTCAGATTTTGATTAAAAAACATTTTTTATATTTTTATTTTTTTTAAGGTTTATAGTTTATTTAATAGATTAATTGTATATATTTTATCTTTTTTTATCTATTTGCATGAATCATTTTTTTTTATTTTTTTTATTTAGAAAATAATTTTACTACAACCATGTCGTTTTCTTCTACACCTAAATCTTTTGCAATGGCTGAACATTTAGCTGAAAGTAGGCAAAAAACATCTTTATTTAATGAGTTTAGTTCTGTAAGACCTTCATAATTTCCCATACCTTTAGAAATTATTAAATCTTCTTTTTCAAATATTTTTTTAAAGTCTTTTGATAGATAATCATACACTATACCTATAGAATCTGTTCCAGTAGTTATTAAATTTGTTATTTTATCTAAACCAATTAATTTAGCATCCTCTACACATGCATCATTTAATATTGGCTTTTCTTTTACTGCAAATGTAATTTTAAGATTATAATTTTCTATTAACTTTTCAATCAATTGTTTGTCATAAGTAATTTCACCAGTATTGTCTGCAAGGTATAGTAGAGATTTTGATTTTTCTAATGATTTTTTTAATTTGTTTACATGATTTATTCTAAGTTTTTTATTTACACTACTGCTTATTAATTTTTTTAAATCCGTGTTTATTCCTAATGCTCCAAAATCCAAAATATTTCCTATTATGCTTATTTTAACATAGTTTTCTAATGAATCATCCTTTTTTAAGATTTTTTTAAATTTTTCCTCCAATTCAATAGCTATTTTATTTCCAAGTTTTTTTTCATTTTTATATGGGTCAGGATTATTTGTTTTTTCTTTAATTATTCTGTGAATATCTGTTCCTAATTTATTTGAGGATGCTCCTTGTTTAAAGTTATTTGAAAGATATTTAAATATTTCTTCTGTTATTTCTAATTTTAAATTAGTATCATCACTAGCTAAGTTCATAGCCTCTTTACTTTGTCGCAATAAACATGCACCACATTCATAGTAAACTTTCATATTATTATTTTGGTTTTATGAAATATTAAATTTTTGGTTTTTTTTAGTTTTTTGTTATGGCAATGTTTTGTCATTTTTTTCAAAATTTAAATAGTAGTATATTTAAATAATTATTATATTTAATAAATATCATGATAAAATATTATTTTAATATACTATAGATTAGTGTTTTAATAACTATAGCTTAATATTTTAATGGTTATAGATTAGTATTTTAATAGTTATAAGTTTGATATTTTTAATAAATTAATAAGTTTAATATTTATTTCTAGGATAAATTAAATAATAATAATAATAATAATAATAGTAATAATCTAATGAAATTTTATTTACTATTTATTGATTAGCTAGTTTTTATAATTTTGGAGAATTTTAATGTCCTTTTTAGGTTTAATTTTTAAAAATCCCTTTAGAAATAAAGCTCGTGCGGCTTTAGCTATTATTGGGATTGGAATAGGAATAGCTACAATTGTAGCTTTAGGAGGAATGACTACTGGTCTTACACAGTCATTAGATGAAACTTTACATCAAGGTGGAGCAGACTTCACAATTTTAAGTAGTGAAGATGATGCTCAAGGAACCCCTTATGGCACGAAAAATTTAAATGATACATGGTTAGACAAAATACGCTCTATGGATGGCGTAAAAAAAGTAGAAGCTATTTATCTAGTAACACTACCTATAGATGATGATTTGGGAATGGTTATAGGTTTAGAACCTAATAACACCTTTGATACTGGTTCATTGGACACGGAAATTATTGAAGGTGGTTTTTTAGCATCTGATCATCAAGCAGTTATTGGAAAACTAATTTCAGAGGAGTCTAACTTAACTGTTGGAGACAAAATTAAGTTGGCAGATGAAGAATTTGAAGTTGTAGGGATTTCTGAATCTGGAGACCCTTCATATAATAGTGCTGTAATGGCACCTATATCTGATTTACAAGACATTATGGATCAAAAGGGTCAAATCAGTATGATTTATGTCTATGCAGAAAATAATGCTAGTGTAGATACAATTACCAAGAAAATCAACGATAGTTATGGTGAAGAGTTAACTACTGTTACTTCAGTCTCTGACCTAAAGCAAATGGCTGAAATGTTAAATATGTTAGATGTGTTCAAATGGGGAATTTCTCTTTTGGCAATTGTTATTGGTGGAATTGGAATAATCAACACAATGATAATGTCTGTTTATGAACGAACCCGAGAAATTGGTGTTTTAAGGGCTGTTGGATGGAGAAAAAGTAGGATTCTTACCATGATTTTAGGAGAGTCCTTGGTTTTAACCATGAGCTCTGCATTTATTGGAACAGTTATTATTGTTGCTATTTTAGAAATTCTTTCTTGGCTAGGTTATCTTTCAGTATTTTCTCCAATTTTCACATGGGATGTAATAGCCCAAGGATTTGCAGTTGCTATAGGAGTTGGTTTAATTGGTGGAATCTATCCTGCATATAGAGCAAGTAAATTACCTCCAATAGAAGCATTAAGGTATGAATGAGGTGTTAAAATGTCTGTAATTATCAAAATTCAAAATTTAATAAAGACTTATGAAAATGGAAATATTAAGGCATTAAATGGGATTGATTTGGAAATAGAAGAGGGGGAATTTGTATCCATTATAGGTCAATCTGGCTCTGGTAAATCAACATTGCTTAACATGATAGGTTTTTTAGATGTGCCTGATTCTGGTACTATTGAAGTAGCAGGAATTGATTTAAAAGAAACAAAGCATTTAGATGAATTTAGATCTAAAAAAATAGGTTTTATATTTCAATTACACAACCTTATTCCAAATTTAACTGTACAAGAAAACGTGGAAATTCCAATTTATGAGACTTCCTTAAATTCTAAAGCACGAAGCGAAAGGGCGTTGTACTTATTGTCATTGGTAGGGCTTAAAGACAAAGTAAACATGAAACCAACTAAACTATCTGGTGGAGAAAGACAAAGAGTAGCTATTGCCCGTGCACTTGCTAATAATCCATCAATAATCCTTGCTGACGAGCCAACTGGCTCACTTGATTCTAAGACATCTAAAGAAGTTTTGGATTTAATTTTAGAACTCCATGAAAAAGAAAATGTGACAATTGTTTTGGTAACCCATGACACAAATGTTGCAAATTTAGCTAATAGGTGTATTGAAGTTCTTGATGGTAAAATAATTTCCAGTTGATTAGTTTGAAATTAACTTTAATGGCTTTTATTTTTTAGATATCATTCTTTTTTAATTTTTTCTTATTTTCCATATTTTTTCTTAAATTTATTAATTTTATTTTTATTTTTCATATTTTTTCTTAAATTTATCAATTTTATTAATTTTATTTTTATTTTTTATTTTTTTTAAGAAAAATTTAAATATTTTGTAAATAAACATTTTTATGATGAAAGGGAATTTTGAAGATAAGCTCAAAGGAAAATATGAATATTTTGGTGTTACAGCAGATATAGGATTTTATTCATATGGAAAATCATTGGAAAAAGGGTTTGAAAATGCTGGAATGGCTCTTTTTGATGTTATTAGTGAAATTGATTTAGTTGATGAGAATATTTCTAAAAAAATTTCTATTGAATCAGAAGATATTATTTCTTTACTATATGATTATCTTGAAGAACTTCTTTTTCTCCATGAGACAGAATTTCTTTTATTTTCTAAATTTAAAGTAATTTTTATTAAAAACAATGGAAACTTCTATAAATTGGATGTAATAGCTTATGGTGAAGAGATTAATTGGGATAAACATGTTAAAAAATCTGAAGTTAAAGCAATTACTTTTCATCAAATGAATGTAGAAAAAAAAGAAAATATTTATATTTTAAAAGTTATTTTAGATTTATAATAATTGTTTTTTTATATTATTCTATTTTTTGCTTTATTTTTTTTTGTTCGTTTTCTTCTATTTTTTTATTCGCTTTTTATTTTTTTATATAATTATTAATTCTTCTTTTATATTAATTCTATTTTAAAAAATTTTTTTTTAGAAATAATTATTTAATATGTTAAACATAAGTATAATTTTATTAATAATTTATTTATTTTTTATATTTATCTTTTATATTTATTTAGTCTTTTTTTTTTAATGAAATATATAATCATAAAATAATCAAATAATAAAATTTTATAATTAATATACATTATAAAAATAATAAATTTAAAAAAATTTAAATTTTGTTATATTTTATTGAGTTGATTGGCATAGTGATTTTTTAAAATAAAATTAAGTATAATAGAATTAAATCTAATAAAATTAAGCATAATAGAGTTAAATTTAATTAAATATATAAAACAAAATATTTGTGATATGATAAAGGTGTTTTTATGAGTATTAAAGAAGAATTAACTGAAATCCACAAAGATGTATGGGAACTTCCAAGTAGTTACAAAAAGGAAATGTTGGTTCCTGCACGCTTATATCTTGACGATGAAGGTATTAAAGACTTGGAAGACGGAGCTATTGAACAAGTTTCAAATGTAGCATGTCTTCCTGGAATTCAAAGCCATTCAATAGGATTGCCTGATATGCATTTTGGATATGGTTTTAGTATTGGTGGTGTTGGAGCGTTTTCAAATAGAACTGGAGTTGTAAGTCCTGGAGGAGTTGGTTTTGATATTAACTGCGGAGTTAGGATGCTTAGAACAAATTTAACTGAAGAAGATATTCGTCCAGTAATAAAAGAGCTGAATGATGAGCTATTTAGAAATATTCCATCTGGAGTGGGAAGTAAAGGAAAAATTCGATTGGACAATGAAGAAATAGAAAATGTTTTAGACTTTGGTGCATATTGGGCTGTTGCAAATGGCTATGGCTGGGAAGAGGATCTTGAATTTTTAGAAGAAAATGGTAAAATGGAAGATGCAGATTCTACAAAGGTTTCTGATAAGGCAAAAAAAAGAGGAATACCTCAACTTGGTTCATTAGGCTCTGGAAATCATTTTTTAGAAATTCAAAAGGTGGATGAAATATTTAATGAAGAAGTGGCTAAGAAATTTGCTTTAGAAAAAGATTCTATTACTGTAATGATTCATACGGGATCACGTGGCTGTGGTCATCAAGTTTGTTCTGATTACCTTCGTTTAATGGATAAAGCATATAAAAAATATTCTTTAAAACTTCCAGATAGACAATTAGCATGTGCTCCTGCTGATTCAAATGAAGCTCAAGATTATTTCAAATCAATGGCTGCTGCAGCTAATTATGCTTGGGCAAATAGGCAAATGATTCAACATTGGGTTAGGGAATCATTTGAAACTATTTTTAAAAGAGATGCTGAAAGTATGGAAATGTCTGTAATATATGATGTTGCTCATAATATTGCTAAAAAAGAAGTCCATAAAGTAAAAAATTATGAAACAGAACTTATTGTCCATAGAAAAGGTGCAACTCGTGCTTTTGGTCCTGGAAGAAAAGAAGTTCCGTCAGTTTACAAAAATATTGGTCAACCAGTTCTTATTCCTGGGACTATGGGAACATCTTCCTATATTCTACATGGAACAGATACTGCAATGAAAGAGACATTTGGCTCAACTGCTCATGGTGCAGGTAGAAAACTAAGTAGAACAAAGGCTAAAAAGCTTTTCAATAGTGAAGAGGTTAAAAATCAACTTCAAAGCAAAGGTATTCATGTTAAAGCATCTTCTCAACCAATAATAGCTGAAGAGTCTCCTGATGCATACAAAAATGTTGATCATGTTGTTAAAATTTCAGATAGAATTGGTTTGGCTAAATTAGTTGGTAAGGTCTCACCAATAGCTGTTATTAAAGGCTAAATTTAAATTCTTGGAGACAGTTGGTAATATGATTGGAATAATTGGTGGAAGTGGAATATACGATTTAGCAAGTGAAGCAAGTAATGTAGAGAGATTTGTAATCAAAACTCCATATGGTCCAACTCCTGAGGTTTCTAAATTTAAAATTGGAGAGAATAGTGTTATTTTTATGCCTAGACATTCAAAAAATCACTCTGTTCCTCCACATAAAATAAATTATCGAGCTAACATTTATGGACTTAAAAGTTTAGGTGTCAATCAAATAATAGCTACAAATGCAGTTGGTTCACTTAATTTAGAAATGGAACCTGGTTCTTTTGTTTTATGTGATGATTTTATTGATTTTACATCACAAAGAGAAAAAACATTTTTTGACAATGAAGTTCTCCATGTTGATGTTACAGAACCATATTGTGCACGTTTAAGGGAAGCCATTATGGCAAATAGTGAATCTATTAGTGGAAAAATTTTTAATAGGGGAGTCTATGTTTGTAATGAGGGTCCAAGATTTGAAACTCCAGCAGAGATTAAATTTTTACAAAAAATAGGTGGTAACCTTGTGGGAATGACAGGTTTACCTGAAGCTGTTCTTGCACGGGAAAAAGAGATGTGTTATTCTAGTATTTGTACAGTTTCTAATTATGCTGCTTCAATTTCTCCAAATAAATTGACAATGGATGAAGTCGTTGAAATTATGGATATTAAAAAAGAGGAATTAACTGAATTAATTTATAACACTGCTGAATCTCTTGTTGAACCTTTTGATTGTCCTTGTTTACATGGTTTAGAAGGAGCATAATTTTTCAATCTTGTTTCAGCTTTAAACTTATTTCATTTTTAAATTTATTCCATTTTTAAGCTTACTTTATTTTTAAACTTATTTCATTTTTAAGCTTACTTTATTTTTAAATTTATTTTGTTTTTATTATTTTATTTTAAAAATTGTCTATTTTAGAAAATTAAACCATTTGGTAGATTATCATGTCAAAAGTTATTTTATTAAGTGCTAGTCCACGAAAAAATAGTAATACTATGGATGTTTTAAGTATTTGTGCTAAAGCCATTGAATCTGAAAATGTAGAAGCAGAAATAATTTCTTTGAGAGGAAAAGAGATTAAATCTTGTATTGCATGTAATAAATGTCAAGAAATAGGCAACTGTGTTTTAAATGATGGTTTAGATGAAATTATCAATAAAATAAAAAATGCTCAAGGATTTATACCTGCTGCACCAGTTTATTTTGGAACTGCAAGGGCAGATATAATGGCTGCTCTTCAAAGAATTGGAAAAGTTTCAAGAGGAGCAAATAAATTTTTATCATGGATGGTTGGTGGACCAATAGCTGTTGCAAGACGTGGTGGTCAAACTATAACTTTACAAGAAATGTCTATGTTTTTTAATATCAATGAGATGATTATTGTAGGTTCTAACTATTGGAACATGGTTTTTGGATCTCACAACCAAGATACAAATGATGATCCAGAGGGTTTAGAAACTATAAGGCAGTTTGGTGAAAATGTAGCCAAATTAATTCTTAAAATAAATGAATAAAGTTTATTTTTAATTTATTTTAATTTATTTTTAATTTATTTTAATTTATTTTAATTTATTTTAATTTATTTTAATTTATTTTAATTTATTTTAATTTATTCTTAAAATTAGCCTTAAAATTATATTAAAGTTAGCAAATAAGAATGTGTTTTTATGGAAAATAATATTATTAAAATAGCTATTACATCATCTGATGGTGTAAATCTTGATTTGCATTTTGGTCAAGCTAAATCATTATATGTCTATGATTTTAATGGTGAAACTGCTGATTTTATTGAAAAAAGAATAGCTTCAATTAAAGATGGGGAAAAACACCAATGGCAAAATGTTTTAAATAAAATATTGGATTGTAATGTGGTAATAACTGTTCAAGCAGGCTTTAAATCTAAAATGGGAATAGAAAGTGAAGGATTAAAACTTATTGAAGATTCTGGACCAATTGAAGATGTTTTAGAAAGATTTATTAATCATTATAAATTTATCCGCAGTTAACTTTATTTAATTTTTTAAAATCTGAAATTATTAATTAAATAATTTTTAAATAATTTTTCAAATGATTAAATAGAAAGTGTCAAAAAGCATGAGCTGTTTTTAAAAAAATTAATTTTGGTTTATGAACTTTTTAAAGTAAAATTGAAAATTTCATAAAAAACCCACAAAAATTTAAAACACTCTTTAAATAAAAACCTTTATATACCATTAAAATATAAAGTTATTATAACCTTAATGGGCGGAAAATAAAGTAATTTTGCATAGCTTACAAATAATTTTTAGATATTTAATTGGTCTTACTTTTTCTAATATCTAAAATATATCATTATTTTTTAATTTTAGGAGTTATACATTAGCTATTTCTTTTTTTAATGGCTTTTTTCAATATAAATTATGATTAACTAATTTTTTAAAATTATATTATAGTGAAAGCTATGTTTTTATAACTATTTCTAAAAATAATCATAAATTACTTTAAATAGTTGGTTTTATTTTATTTTAAATGTTATTTTTTAAATTAAATATTTTTATCCTTTTTTTATAAAAAAATATTCAATATTAAATGATCTTATCTATATTTGCAGGAGATTTATTATGGCAAAAGCAAAAAAACGAAGAGTACGAGATACATGGAAAGAAAAATCATGGTTTACAATTAAAACCCCCGATATCTTTCCTGAAAAAGACATTGGAGAAACTCCATCTAAAGATCCTGATTTTTTACTAGGAAGGAGAGTAGATTTAACTATGCGGGAGTTGACTGGAGACTTTTCTAAACAATACATTAAATTAAAATTAGAAGTTAACGATGTTGTTGGTTCAATAGCTAAAACTAAATTTATTGGTCATCAAGTTACCTCAGATTATGTTAGGAGCATGATTCGTAGAGGAAGTAGTAGAATTGATGCACACATTTTTGTTAAAACAAGAGATAATGTTAAAGTTAAACTTCATGTTTTAGCCATTACAACTAGAAGAGCTAAATCTTCTCAAAAGAAATTTATGAGAGAAACTATTATTAATTTGGTAGAAAAAGCAGCAAAAGAAAGAAGTTTTGAAGATATTATTGAGACTTCTGTAAATGGTAGGTTTTCTTCAGAAATTTATCACAAAGCTAAAAAGATTTACCCACTTAAAAGAGTTGAAATAGTTAAATCCAAGATTTTTGATAACTAATCTTGTTTTTTATTTTTTTCTATTTTTATTTTCTTTTATTCTCCTTTATTTTCCTTTATTTTTTTATTTTTTAATAATATATTTTATTTAAATTTAATTTAAGAAATATCTCAATTTAATTACTTTTTCTTCAATTTAATTATTTCTAAACAAACTATATTTAAATAGCCTATTTTAAGAAGTTATATTGTTCATAATATTTGTGTAAACACTGTTTATTTTATTATAACCAGATTATGAAACTCTTTTTATTCCTTTTACTTTATCAAAATCACTATCAAATGAAGCTATTTTGTTTATCTGTAATTCTTTCATGATTTCTAATGATAAGCAATCAGCATAGGATAAAGTTCCGTCATAATGTAAAAGTGTATAGATTGTTCTATCATAAATATTCCTATTTTCTTCAAAAATGAAATAGTTGTCTTTAATGTTGTAGTATAATTGTTTGGCTTTTTTTCCACCAAGTAAACTAGCTACATTTGTGATAGATTCAGAAATTATTAGATTTGAAACTATTTTTTCTTCATTTACTATTTTTTTAGCTAATTTTAAACTATTTTTGTGCCATTGGTCATTAGTAACTACAAAAGCAGTGAAAAAACTAGAATCTACAAATATCATGGTTTTTTGCCCCTTGCAACCATTTTTTTTAATTTAACTGCATCGGTGTTATAAGGTGCTTCACCCATTTCTTTTATGTCATAAAATCCAGTTTTTTTTCTAAATTCAAGATTAATATTTCCTTTTTCGTCCATAAACCATTCAACAATGTCCTCTATTTCAATATTAAGTTTTTTTCTAATTTCAGATGGAATAACTGTCTGAAATCCTTTATATATTTTTGTAGTCATAGTCATATTATCACTAATAAATTTATATTAATTAGAATATTTAAGTTTTTCTAAAAAATTTTAATTCATTAGAAAAGCTTTTTTAAAAAAACTTTATCAAAATTTTGTCTCAAAAATAAAGAGAACTAATTTAAATAAAGACATTTTATATTATCAATTAGATATTTTTAAAAAATTAACTACACTTTTTTATAAAAAATTTTAGGTTTTAGGTTTTAGTTTTTTTTTTTTTTTTTTTTTTTTTTTTTTAAATGTTGTGCAACAGCTCGAAAATCTAAGTGTCTAAATTTAGTTTACTAAGCTAAAATTGGATTTATAAAGTTATAATAACTTTTATTA
>NZ_LWMV01000201.1 GCF_001639295.1 Methanobrevibacter curvatus
AATAACAATATATATTTCATTATATTTAAATATTTCGATTTAATTGACCTTTAATTTAAATTTACAAAATTATACAATTGTACTTTTACTAAATTAGTTTTATTTGCTATTCAATTTAAAATTTTAATGGATTTTAACCCATATTTTTTCATGGGTTTTCAGACACCCTGATAATTTATAAAAAATATTATAATTATTTGTTTTAAATAAAAATTTATTGGTCTAAATTTTTTTAAATGTGAATTTAACCTTTTTAAATCTCCTATACTAAGCTTATTAAATTTATTAAATTCATTTAAATTAATAAAAATAATAAATATTTTAATAAAAATTAATATGAAGCTATTTGCTTTAAAAAGATTAAAAAAAAGAATATTATATCAAAAATAGAAAAATAAAGGAAAAATAGAAAACATTTCTTAATTTGACATCATTAAAATTTAACAATAAACTATTTATATTTTTATTTTCATAAATATAATATTATAAAGAAATAATATTTTTTAGATATTTTTAGATATTTTCTAGACTTTAGATTTTTAGATATTTTTAGATATTTTCTAGATTTTTTTTTTTAATAATATATGGAAATAGGAGTTTAAAACATGAAGAAATTGCCTGTTGGAATTCAAACATTTTCAGAAATACGTGAAAATAATTATATATATGTAGATAAAACAGATTACATATTTAAAATGGTGGATTTAGGGAAAAATTATTTTCTTTCACGTCCAAGAAGATTTGGAAAATCATTGATTGTTTCTACATTAAAAGAGCTATTTGAAGGCAATAAAAACTTATTTGAGGGGCTTTATGCTTATGATAAATGGAATTGGGATGAACAATACCCTGTAATAGTGTTTGATTTGGCAAAAATGAGCTATGAAAGTCCAGATGATTTAAGATTTTCATTAATGCAGTTTATTGATAATACTGCACAAAAATTCTCAATCATATTAAATAATAGAGATTTATCTGGTAAATTTTCGGAATTACTTGAAAAAATTAATGAATTTTTCAATAAAAAGGTTGTTGTTTTAGTCGATGAGTATGATAAACCAATCATTGATTATATTGATGATTTAAAAGTAGCAAAGGCTAATCGTAAAGTACTTCATAGTTTTTATCAAGTTATAAAGTCAAATGATGAGTATTTAAAATTTGTTTTTTTGACAGGTGTTTCTAAATTTACTAACACATCTATTTTTTTTGGTTTAAATAATCCTGATGATATTACATTAGATAAAAAGTATGGAGCTATTTGTGGTTATACTCACACAGAATTAGAAGAATATTTTAAAGATTATATTCTAGAGTTAGGAGAAAATGAATCCCTTAATATGGCTGAAGTGTTAAATGAGATTAATTATTGGTATGATGGCTATAGTTGGGATGGGAAGACTAATGTTTATAATCCATTTTTTACATTGCTTTTATTTAATAAAATGAAATTTTCTAATTATTGGTTTAAAACAGGAACTCCAAGTTTTTTAATTAATATTCTAAAGAAAAATAATGATTTGAAACCAATATTAGAATCTATAACAGTATCAGAAAATAGCTTTAATACATTTGATATTGACAATATTGGTATTATTTCATTATTGTTTCAAACTGGCTATTTAACTATTAAAGAAGAAAAAAAGGTTAATAGAAATATTAAATATGTTTTAGATATTCCAAACTTTGAAGTTAAAGACTCTTTAATTAATAATTTAGTGGAAGAGTATACAAATTTAAGTAATGAACATTTAGATCAATTAAAAGAGAATATATATGATTATATTTTAAATAATGAGTCTAATGGGCTTAAAAATGTTTTAGAGGAGATATATAATCAAATACCTTATTTAATTAAAGGAACAAATGAAGGTTTTTATCATTCTATATTTTTAATAATTCTTTATTTATTTGGAATAGAAATACAAGGAGAAGTATTAACTTATGCTGGTAGAATTGATGCTGTTTTTAAAATTGATGATCAAATTGTAATTACCGAAATTAAATACTCCTCTGAAAAATCTATAGATAAAATGATAAATGAAGCATTTAATCAAATTGAAGACCGTAAATATTATAATAAATATAAAAGTAAAAATCATATTTATTTAGCTTTAGCTTTTACAAAAGATGATATTGCTTGTGAGTTTAAAAATTTTTAATTATTAAATTTTTTAATTTGTTATAATTCATTTATATTTATTATATTTATCTAATTATATTTATTAATTAAAATTAATTAAAATATTTAAAAAAACATAATGTGGTGATTAATTATGGGATATTATTTTGCTGATTGGAAATATGATAATGACTTTAAAGATGATGAAGGTCGTGAAGCAGTTGTGGCATTGTGTAATAAGGTTATTAATCTAATTGAAAAGTTTAGGGATAATCCAGACAATGATGATATGGATGATCTTATTTGGTATGGTTTTTCTGATTTAATGAGCCAAATTTGATTAATCAATAAGACATTTAAAAATATAAGCCCAGTAAGGATAAGTAAAAAGTATATGAAGTTTTTATAATTTTTCTTTAAACTCAGTTTACATCTTCTTTTAATAATATTTAAGAGAGGTGTAATGATTATTTTTTTTGTAAAAACAGATATTTAATTAAAACATGTTAAAATATGTGTATATATTATTAATATATGTTTTATAAAAAATAAATATTTAAAAACAAATATTTTTAATAAATAGATGTTAATCTTATTTAAAATAGAATTTTATTGAATATTTATGTTTAATTTTATAATAAACTTATTATAATTTTATAACTCTTATTTTAACTTAATTAACTAAATTTAGACTTAGATTTCGAATTTTGCACAAACCATTTAATAGATGTAAATTGAGTTATAAAAAAGATTATAAAAAGTATTATAATCCTCGGATTTAATTTAACCTATTTAATTTATTTAACCTATTTAATCTACTTAATCTATTTAATCTACTTAATCTATTAATTTATTTGATCTACTTAATCTACTTAATCTATTTAATCTACTTAATCTATTTAATCTACTAATTTATTTGATCTATTTAATCTACTTAACTTATTTAATCTATTTAACTTTAATTTCGCAAAAAATCAAAAAGGAGAGAATAATATGCCTGTTGTAATAATTGAAGGTAATCCATTAGATATTGATAAAAAAAGAGAATATGTAAAAAATTTAACTAAATTAACTGCTGAGACTTATAATCGTCCAGAGTCTACAATAACAGTTTTAATAAGAGAAATTGAACCAGAAAATGTTGGAGTTGCAGGAAATCTTTTAGCTGACATTATAAATAAAGATAAATAAGTTATTAATTAATATAATTAATTAATAGTTATTAATAATATCTTATGAATAAGTTATTACTTAATATCATTAAAATAATTAATATTATAAAAACAGATATACCAAATAAGTATAAAGCAATTAAGAATAGACTATGGTAAAATCCTTCATTGTTTCCTTTAAGTTGATAAGATTTGATTGTATATTTCTTCTAATACTTCTGTTAGGATAAAACAGAAGATATTCTTAAATTAACTAAATTTGGTAGGATTAATTTTTTTCACAACCAAGACGATTTGGAAAATCATTGCTAGTCAGCACACTAAAAGAACTATTTGAAGGAAGTAAAAAGCTATTTGAAGGGTTAGATATTTATGACAACTGTGATTGGAAAGAAAACTACCTGTAATACATATAGATTTAGCTGGAGGAACTTATAATAATTTAAATGATTTGGAAAATTAACTAGAATTGTATTCATGTAGTTTTATACTTTTTTTCTTCAATATTTGATCGCTTTTATTTGTATAATTACTTTTCAATTATTAATCCAATTTTTTTGATTTTTAATAAAAAAATATATTTATAAAACATATTTATAAAAAATTAATTAAAGTCATATTTTAAGTTTGCTCTAAATGAAAATATCTCAAAATTAAAATAATTGTATTTCATTAATTTAAAAAAATATAAAAGTTTTTATATAATGTGTATCATATGTTTAAATTAATATAAATTTATATAAATTAATACCTAAATTCAACTATTAAATTCAACTATTAAATTCAACTATGTTTTCGTTTTTATTATACTATTAATTTTTTTATAATAATCAATTTATTTTTCAATAATTATTTTGTTTGTTT
This sequence comes from Methanobrevibacter curvatus, assembly GCF_001639295.1. Lineage (GTDB taxonomy): Archaea > Methanobacteriota > Methanobacteria > Methanobacteriales > Methanobacteriaceae > Methanoflexus > Methanoflexus curvatus. Next base: position 4,159 of record NZ_LWMV01000201.1, read on the forward strand.
ATAATTATTTTTTTATTTAAATTATTTTACAGCGGAGGAAAAATATTGCTTCTATTAGTTAGTCCTATAGATAAAGAAGAAGCTGTTGAAGCCATTGAAGGTGGATCAGATATTGTTGATGTTAAAAACCCTAAAGAAGGATCTCTTGGTGCTAATTTCCCATGGGTCATTAAAGAAATTAGGGAAATGACTCCAAAGGATATGTTGGTAAGTGCTACATTAGGAGATGTTCCTTACAAACCAGGAACAATTTCTTTAGCGGCTTATGGAGCATTAACTGCTGGAGCAGATTATATTAAATGCGGACTTTTTGGAACAAAAAATCATAAAGAAGCTGTGGAAGTTATGGAAGGGATAGTTAAAGCAGTCAAAGGAGAAAATGAAGATTCAATTGTAGTGGCTTCAGGCTATGCTGATGCTCATAGAATTGGAGCAATTGATCCTATGGAGATTCCATCTGTTGCTAATGATTCTGGAGCAGATATTGCCATGCTTGATACTGCTGTTAAAGATGGTAAAACATTGTTTGATCATTTACCCCTTGAAAAACTTAAAATATTTGTGGATGAAGCACATGGCTATGGCTTAAAAACTGCATTGGCAGGTTCTGTTAAAAAAGAACAATTAAAAGATCTTTATGATATGGGATGTGACATAGTTGGTGTTAGAGGTGTAGCATGTGTTGGTGGAGACAGAAATACTGGTAAAATTCACAGAGATGCTGTTAAAGAGTTAAAATCATTTTTAGATTCATTTAAATAGCTATTTTTTTTCATTTGATTTAAGTTTATATTTTCTATTTATTTGTTTTTTATTTATTTGTTTTCTTTTTATTTTTTTATTTATTTTCGTTTAAATTATTTTTTATTTATTTATAGTTTATTTTTTATAAAAAATTTTCATTTTTTTCATTTTACTAGATTTTCACATTTTTAATATAATTATTTTTAATAAAAAGGATAAAAGATTATGTATTCAAAAAAATTACAAGAGGCAGAGTTGGGATTTACTTACGACGACCTTTTGCTCGCTCCAAATGAATCATGGATTGAGGCTAAAGATGTTGATACTAGAACAAGGGTTTCAACAAATCATGAGTTAAACATCCCAATTATTTCTGCAGCAATGGACACGGTATCTGAAAGTGAGTTAGCTATTGCACTGGCTCATGAAGGTGGAATGGCTGTTTTACACAGAAACATGACTTTAGAGATGGAAGTTGAGGAACTAAAAAAAGTCAAGTCATCTGGTGAGTTAACCATTAGAAATGTGGTGACAACAACTGCTGATTCTTCACTTAGCACTGTAAAAGACATAATGGAAGAAGAAAGAATTAATGGTCTTCCAGTTATCCAAGGGAAAAAGCTTATAGGAATTATTACTAAAAGAGATATTGTTCCATTTTTGAACAATGGCTCTAATAAGGCTGTTAAAGACATAATGACTTCTGATGTGGTCACTGTTAAAGAATCTATTTCTCCTATTGAAGCTTTAGATATTGCTTATGAAAATAAAATTGAACGTCTTCCTGTTGTTCGTGGAGATGAATTAGTTGGAATAATTACTATTAAAGATATTTTACAACAAAAAGAAAACCCTAATGCCATTAAAGATAAAAATGGTAAATTATTAGTGGCTGCTGCTTCTGGACCATTTGATTTAGAGCGTGCTGTAGCATTAGATGAGGCTGGAGCAGATATAATAGCTGTTGATTGTGCTCATGCTCATAATATGAGGGTTGTTGAATTTGTATCTACCTTAAAAGATAACATTGATGCAGATTTGATTGTTGGAAATATTGCAACTGGTGAGGCGGCTGAAGCATTGATTAAACAAGGTGTAGATGGAATAAAAGTTGGAATAGGTCCAGGATCTATGTGTACAACACGTATAATTGCAGGTGTTGGTGTTCCTCAATTAACAGCCATTTCTAAGGTTGCAGATGTTGCAAGTAATTATGATGTTCCAGTAATAGCAGATGGAGGATTAAGATACTCTGGAGATATTGCAAAAGCTATTGGTGCTGGTGCTGATGTTGTGATGCTTGGAAACTTACTTGCAGGTACTTATGAATCTCCAGGTGATGTTGTTGTTATGAATGGAAGAAAATACAAACAATATCGTGGGATGGGATCTATGGGTGCTATGACTGGTGGTTTTAGTGGTGGAGCAGACAGATATTTCCAAGAAATTAAAGGACATATGAAACATTCCAAATTAGTACCTGAAGGTGTAGAAGGGGTTGTTCCTTATAAAGGCACAATCAATGAAGTTATTTTCCAATTGGTTGGCGGATTAAAAGCATCTATGGGCTATAGTGGTGCCAAAGACATTAAAAAAATGCAAGAATTAGCGAATTTTGTTAGAATCACTTCCAGTGGAATTAAAGAAAGTCATCCTCATGACCTTTTAATTACCAATGAAAGCCCTAATTACCCTACTTTGGAATAAATTTATCCTTTTTCTTTAATTTTTTAATTATTTTATTACTATTCATTTTATTATTATTTTTTTATCATTTTTTATTTATTTTATTATTATTCATTTTTATCATTTTTTTATTATTTTTTATTTATTTTTTTATTTAATCTTATTTTTTTTAGGTGTTTAAAATTTTTAAATCAGTTATACTTTTATGTGGTGGAGAAAGTAGGAGAATGGGTCAAGACAAGGGGTCTATGAACTATTTAGAAAAGCCTATGATTTTACACATTTTACTATCTTTAAATAATAAAGTAAATGAAGTATTAATTGTTTTAAATGATTTAAACCGGATTAATTTATACAAAAAAATTCTTAATCAATATTTTGATGAAAATAAATTAGATAAAAATAGCTTTTTTTCATATAAAATAAGATATATTGAAGATGAAGTTAAAAGTAAAGGTCCAATGTCTGGAATAATTACTGGTTTAAAACATATAAGTTCAGATTATGCACTTGTTCTTCCATGTGACTCTCCTTTTGTTGACCCTAGCTTTATTGACCAAATTTTCAAAATTAAAGAGAAAAATTTCTATTTTGATTCAATTATTCCTTATCAAAAAATAGCTATTAGTAAAAATAAGAAGATTAGTGAAAAATATCAAAAATTTGATGAGAAAATTATAAATTCACAGACATTACATTCAATATATTCAAAATCAGACTTATATTCAATGGAAAAGTTATTGAATAATGATGTATTAGATTTAAAATCATTTATACTTAATTCTAATAGCTATTTTGTTCAAATTGAGGATAATTTCAACTTAAAAACATTTAAAAACCTTAATTCAAAAGAAGATTTGTAATTTTTCACTTTGTTTTTAATTTTATTGTTTTTTAATTTTGTTATTTTTTAATTTTGTTGTTTTTTAATTATTTATTAATTATTTATCAAAACACTTTATTTTCCTTTATGTTTGATTTACTTATTTTTATGTTTTTTATGTTTTTTTTATTTATTTTTTCTTAACTTTTCTTCTAAATTTTTATTTCAAATTTTTTAAAACAATTAAAATAAAATAATAATTACTCTAAGTTAATTTTTAAAAAGTTACTGTTATTATCAATTAAAACAAAAATTATATATAAATTTATACTAAAATTTAAAATTATGATATTTTTTCATGAGAAAATTTTAATTTAAGGAACAATATTTATATATTATAATAAACAAATATGTATTTGTAGTTTATAGTTTCAATCAATTAATATAAATATATTTTTTTCTATTAGTGTTTGGAAAAAAATTTGCATAAATCTTAATTTTTATTTAATAAAAATCTTAATTTTATGAACTTATTGTTATAAACAAAAGTTTAAATTTTATTTGAAATTTTTTCAATTTTACTCAATTGTAGTTTATTTAATATCTAATTTAGTATTCAATTTAATAATAATTTATGTTTAATTTTATATTTAATTTAATTATATGAACTTAATAATCTAATATTTATTTAATAATCTAATATCTATTTATAATCTAATACTAACTTAATAATACTTTATGATGATTTATATTCTAATTTAATTATCTTATTTTAATGCTTTTTGGAGGAAAAACATGAGTAATCAAGGAGATTATAGTGTTGATGATATAAAAATCTTAAAAGGTTTAGATGCTGTTAGAAAGCGACCAGGAATGTATATTGGTTCTACTAGTAGTCGTGGACTTCACCATCTAGTGTGGGAGATAGTAGATAATGGTATTGATGAAGCATTAGCTGGATTTGCAAGTGTAATTTCTGTTGAATTAAATAACAATGGCTCTGTCACAGTTAAGGATAATGGACGTGGGATTCCCACAGGAATTCATCCAGATACTGGTGTTTCAACTGTAGAAACAGTATTAACTCGTTTACATGCTGGTGGAAAATTTGATGGAGAAACATATAAGGTTTCAGGTGGTCTTCATGGAGTTGGAGCCAGTGTTGTTAATGCTTTAAGTAGCTATTTAGAAGTAAAAGTCTATCAAAATGGTAAGATTTTTTTCATGAACTTTGAAAATGGTGGAAAAGTAAAAAACAAACTTGAAATAATTGACTCATATGATGGAGAAGCAAGTGGAACAGAGGTAACTTTTGTACCTGATTCATCTATTTTTAAAGAAACTGTTGAATTAGATTATGAAACACTAAGGGCACGTTTAAGAGAATTAGCATTTTTAAATAAAAATTTAAAAATTGTTTTGAAAGATCTAAGAGGAAATGAAGAAAGGGTAGATGAATTTCAATTTGAAGGTGGGATTAAAGAATATGTAAAGCTTTTAAATAAGCCTAAAACCCCTATCCATAAAAGTATTTTTCATGTAGAAGATGTAATAGACAATATAGTCGTGGAAGCTGCTCTTCAATATAATAAAGGCTATTCTGAAGCTATTTATTCATTTGTTAATAATATTAAGACTCCTGAAGGTGGTTTTCATGAAGATGGAGTCAAACCTGCTTTAACACGTGTAATTAATAGGTATGGTAAAGAAAAAAAAATAATTAAAGATAAAGATGAAACAATTATTGGGGAGGATGTTAGAGAAGGTTTAACTATGATTATTTCGGTTAAACATCCAGACCCTCAATTTGAAGGACAAACAAAAACTAAATTGGGAAACTATGAGGTTAAAGAAATAGCTTCAAAAATATTTGCAGATGGGTTTGCACGATTTTTAATGGAAAATCCAGAAGAAGGCAAAGTTATTGTTTCAAAGGCAATTGATGCTTCAAAATCAAGAATAGCTGCTAAAAAAGCAAGAGAATTAACTCGTCGTAAAGGTGGTTTAGAGCTCACTTCCCAATGGGGTAAATTAACAGATTGTTCTAGTAAAAATGTTAAAGAAACAGAAATATTTATTGTAGAAGGAAATTCAGCTGCAGGACCTGCTAAACAAGGCAGAGACTCAAGAATTCAAGCAGTTCTTCCTATTCGTGGTAAAATATTAAATGTTGAAAAATCAAGGATTGATAAAGTTTTAGGAAATGAAGAGATAAGAAGCTTAATAACTGCATTTGGGACTGGAATAGGTGAAGAATTTGACATTGCTAAACTTAGATATGATAAAATTATTATTATGACTGATGCAGATGTAGATGGTTCTCATATTAGGACTTTGCTTTTAACATTCTTTTACAGATTTTTTAAGCCATTAGTTGAAACTGGTCATATTTATGCTGCACAACCTCCACTTTTTAAAATAAGTCATGGAAAAACTAATAAATATGTTTTAAATCAAAATGAGCTTGATGAATACTTAGCCACCTTAGGTGAAAATACTAAATATGAAATTAGTCGAATGAAAGGTTTAGGGGAAATGGACTCTGTTGAACTAAGAGAGACTACTATGAAGGTTGATACTCGTAATCTCTTGAATATTGAGTTAGAGGATTCTATAATAGCGGATGAAACTTTTCAAATTTTAATGGGTGAAGAAGTAGCTCCAAGAAGAAAATTCATTGAAGATAATGCTTTAAATGTTAGAAATTTAGATGTATAATCAATTTAAGGAGCTAATAAAATGGTCGATAACAACAATGAAAAGAGCAACAATGAGAATAATGAGAACAATGATATTAATGACAAGGATTATGGCAACAATAATATCAATGATAAGAAGAATTTAGAAAGAAATGTAGATAATATTGAGGATTATTCATATGATAATAAGAATTATTCATATGATGATGACGATTACAATAATGAATTAAATGAGAATATTAGCAAAATAAACATATCTTCAGAAGTTAAAAACTCATTTTTAGATTATTCTATGAGTGTTATAGTTTCAAGAGCTATTCCAGATGTTCGAGATGGATTAAAACCTGTTCATAGACGTATTTTATACACAATGTTTGAAGAGGGAATGCTTCCTAATAAAAAACATCAAAAGTCTGCCAATGCTGTTGGAGCAATTATGGGCCACTACCACCCGCATGGTGATTCAGCAATTTATGAAGCCATGGTTAGAATGGCTCAAGATTTTACTTACAGTGATCCTTTAATAGATGGGCATGGAAATTTTGGTTCTATCGACGGTGATGGAGCAGGGGCTTACAGATATACAGAAGCTCGCCTTGCTAAAATAGCTATGGAAATGTTAAAGGATATTAACAAAAACACAGTTGATTTTACAGACAACTATGATGGTCAAAGAAGAGAACCTACTGTTTTACCTTCAAGGCTTCCAAATATTTTAGTAAATGGGAGTATGGGAATAGCCGTTGGAATGGCTACTAATATTCCTCCTCATAATTTAGGGGAAGTTATTGATGGTTGTGTTGCCTACATAAATAAACCAGATATTAATGTTTTAGAGTTAATGGAATATATTAAAGGACCTGATTTTCCAACTGCTGCTAAAATATTAGGTGTAGGGGGAATAAGAAGTGCGTATGAAACTGGAAAAGGAACTATAACAATTCAATCAAAAGTTGATATTGAGGAAAAAAAGGACAGAGTTAAGTTAATAATTTCTGAAATCCCATATCAACTTAATAAAACAGCATTAATAACTAAAATAGCAGAGTTAGTTCGAGATAAGGAAATTCAAGGAATATCAAATCTTCATGATGAATCTACATTGGAGGGTATAAGAGTAGTCATTGATGTTAAAAAAGGATACAATGAAAATGTATTACTTAATAACTTATATAAAAAAACTCAACTGCAGTCAAATTATAGTATAAATCTTTTGATGTTGGTTAACAATAGACCTCAACGATTAAATCTTTTAGAAATAATAAATTATTATATTAGTTATCAGAAAACTGTTGTTATTAGAAGAACTAAGTTTGACTTAGAAAAATCAGAAAAAAGAGCCCATATTTTAGAAGGATTAAACATTGCTCTAGATAACATTGATGCAATTATTAAAATAATTAAAGAAGGGAAAAATGTTCAAGAAATTAAAAAAACATTTAATGAAAGATTTAATTTAACTGATAAGCAAAGTACAGCTATTTTAGACATGCAACTAAGACGTCTTTCTCTTTTAGAGAGACAAAAAATTAGTGATGAATTGAAAAATGTTTTAAATTTAATTGAAGAATTAAAAGGAATTTTAGACTCTGATGAAAAGGTTTTAAATATTATTAAAGAAGAGCTATTAGAAGTTAAAAAGACATTTGCATCAGAGAGGAAAACTGTAATTGATATGAATGCCTTTGAATCTATTGAAAATGAATCTCTCATACCTCCAGAAGACATTATAATTACTTTAACCAATAAAGGATATATAAAAAGTATGAGTGGAGACACATACAAAACCCAAAACCGTGGAGGAGTTGGTGTTAAAGGAATGGGGGTAAATGAAGAGGATTTTGTTGAGAATATGATTCAAATGAACACCCATGATTTCTTAATGTTCTTTACAAACAATGGAAAAGTATATAGATTAAAAGGATATGAGATTCCAACATCTTCAAGACAATCAAAAGGACTTCCAGTTGTTAATTTATTAGAGTTAGATGAAGAAGAAATAGTTACAGCAATTTTAAAAGTTAACAAGGATGAAAAATCTAGTTATTGTTTATTTGTAACTGAAAAAGGGCTAATTAAGAAAACAAAATTAGAGGAATTTGAAAAAATCAGGCGAACTGGTAAAATAGCCATTAAATTAAAAGAAAATGATTCATTGATAAGTGTTAAAAAAACCGATGGTAATAGTCAGATATTTATTGCTTCTTCTAATGGAAAAGCTGTTCATTTTGATGAAAAAGAAGTTCATGCCACTGGAAGAACTTCTTCAGGTTCAAGAGGTATTAAAATGGATGAAGGAATTGTTGTAGGTTGTGAAATAACTCAAAATGGAAAACAAATTCTTGTTGTTAGTGAAAATGGTTATGGTAAAAAAACACCAGTTGAAAAATACAGATTAATACATAGGGGAGGAAAAGGAGCAAAATCCATGAAGAAAACCCCTAAAACAGGAAATGTAGTTTCAATTAAATCTGTTGATGGTGATGAAGACTTAATTATTGTAAGTGATAATGGAATTGTTGTTAGATTCCCATTAGAACAAACTGCATCCAGTGCCAGAGTAACTCAAGGTTCCAGACTTATTAACCTTAAAGACGGTCATAAAGTCAGTACAGTAACAGTTGTTAAAAAAAATCAGGAAGTAGTTGATAATGATTCAAATGAGGATATTGAATCCCATAATTAATCAATAGAGATAATAAAATATATTTTTATCTATTATTTATCTTTATTATTTATCTTTATTTTCTGTCTTTATTCTATATTTTATTCTATATTTTATTTTTTATTTATTTAACTCATTTATTTTTTCTATTGCAATCATTCATACTTTCTTTTTTCTTTTTAATTAATTTATATTATATTTATATTATCAATTAAATAATACTTAGTAAATAGAAATTATTTTATTAAAACTTATTATTTAATAAATATTTTAGTGAAATATTATTTTTAAAAATATTTATATATTATAACATTATAATTATTATATAATTAATATTACAATTAATATTTTTTTTTAAAAATTTTAAAAGAAATTAATTTCTTAATATTTTTAAATTAATTTAAAATTAATTATTTCTGAGATGTTATGACACATTTAAGTATAGACGACTATCGCAAAATGGTTGGTAATATAATCAATTATAAAAATTTAAATGGTCAAATGCCTGAAAATACAGTAGTTAATAATATTAAAATTTCTAAAAAAGAGTACTCTAATATGATTGAAAGGGTTAATAAATTTTATTTGCAAATGGGTCGCAATCCTTGCTCTGTTCAAATTGGTGCTTCTGAAGAAAATTTAAAAACTATCAGCATCTAATTTTTTTTTTGACTTAAATTTTTATAACTGCGAAATTATACAACTTATATTGCACTAACTTGGCAATATCATTAATTTATCTAAGCCAAATTTTATCCATAGATTGTTTGCTCTTTATTTAAGTGTAATCAGCTATTTTCTCTTTTTTCTGTGTGTTTTTTAATGTTTTTTCTGTTTTTAAATTCTTTTTATCTTAAAATTTCGATTGTTGCATCTTTATCAAATGGGTTTGTTCTTAAAGCTAAATGGAACATATAAGGATAATTTAATTTAAGGTAATATAAATGTGTGATCCATTCATATATTAGAGCAAAGTAAACTCTGTCAATATCACCTATTAAGTGTTGTATGTCTGATTTATATATAATTGATTCAATTTCTCTTTTTTCTAACTCTTCATCTAAATGGAAAATAGCTAGTAGTAAGTCAGATAATGAATCTTTTTCTAAAAGATTTGGGTTCTCTAACATTCTTACTAAAAAATATCTTTTTTCTTTTAACAGCTTTTGAAGTGATAAAAGAAATTCTTTTTCATTTTCTTTAGGCAATACTAAGCTAAATTCATGAGTCTGTGTTCTTAAATTTTTTAAGTATTGTTTTATTTCTTTGTTAGTGCTGTTTTTTATTTTTAAAAGAGTTTGATGAATTTTTTCATTATGTTGGTCTATTTTACTAAAGTTAGTTAATAATTTATCTCCAATTTCTGAAAAGAAAACACTCATCAGCATATCCATTTTTTCAATAATCATTTCTTTTTCTTTCCTATCTATAATATCCTCAACAAATAATACAACAATAAGAATGTCTAATGGTATAAATCCAAGATCAATTAAAATATACCATATAGTATGTTCTATTTCACCAAATCGATAAATTGTAAAACTATAAATGAGTGTTGAGCATATAATGAGCACAATAGCAAGTTTTACTTTCCAGGTGTTTACTTTTAAATTCATATTTTCTCCACATTTTCATTAATTTTTATAAAACTTTAGTTGATTTAATTATTTCTATAACTTCTATAAATTTTTTATAATATTATTAAAAATTTAACAATCGGAAATTTTAATTAATATTTAAATACATTAATCTTTAAAACAAACTTTTAGAAAAAGTTTGATCAAAAGCTATTTAAAACAAACTTTTAGAAAAAGTTTGATCAAAAGCTATTTAAAACAAACTTTTAGAAAAAGTTTGATCAAAAGCTATTTAAAACAAACTTTTAGAAAAAGTTTGATCAAAAGCTATTTAAAACAA
>NZ_LWMV01000202.1 GCF_001639295.1 Methanobrevibacter curvatus
TTTTATTACTATTATTATTATTATTATTATTATTATTATTATTATTATTATTATTATTATTATTACTATTATTATTATTATTATTATTATTATTATTATTATTATTATTATTATTATTATTATTATTATTATTTTCATGGTTAAGAATTATTGAAGTAAATTCATTATTATTTAGATTATTTTTAAATTTTTTTGGAATTTGAATTTTATTAAAGTAATTATTTTTTGTTTTAATTGCTAATTTATATAATTTTATTATTTCTTTTGGTTTTAATTTGGTGTCTATTAAAATTATTTGAGATAAATTTAATTTTTTATTTTCTTGTGTTTTATACAAGACTTTTTCTAAATTATGGTATTGATTTTGAAATACTTTAATTTTTTTTAGACTAGAATTGTATAAATTTAAAATAAATATATTTTCATTTTCTTCTATTTTTTCAATAAAATATCCATCATATTCATACTTATAATTTAATGAATTATTGGGTGATAGGTTATTATTAGATGATGGGTTATTATTAGGTGATAGGTCATTTGGTGTTTGTTCTGATGTGTTGTTTTTTAAGATATTTATTTCTTTTATAGTATTTAAAAAATCAGTATTTTTAATTTCTAAAATTAATTGATTGTCATCATAATCATCAAATACTTTTAAATCAGTTGAAGAAATCAATTTAATATTTTTATCCTTTTCTATTAGTTTTATATTATTTAAAGTGTTTTTTTTCATTTTCTCTTTCCAAAAAATTTTATAATTTTTTTAATGTTTTTTGAATAATTTAATACTCATGGATTTATTTTAATATTCATAAAATTTATTTATTCTTCATATTATTTTATTCTTTATATTATAAAAATTTATATTTAGTAGGTTAAATATAGTTGTATATTATAAATTTTATTTTTTTTAGATCACAATATTTGTTTTTTATTAGTTTATAATTTATTAGTTTATAATTTATTATTTTAATTGTAAGTTTATTTTTAATTAATCATTCAATTTTCATTATTTTTTTAATGAAGGATTTCATTATATGGTGAAGTTATGGTAGTTGTAATAGACCCTCAAAGTGCTGGAATTTCAGGTAATATGTTTCTTGGATGTCTAATCGATTTGGGATTAGATGAAAAAGATTTAAAATCATTTATAGAATATGTTTGCTCTTTTTTTGGTGGAGTAAATATAGAAATAAATAAAATTAATAAAAAAGGAATAGAATCAACATATGTTAACATCATCCCTAAAGATGAAGCTGTTAATGGAATCAGTTATTTAAATTTTATGGAAAAAATCCACTTAATTGAAGAAGAGTTTGATGGCTTGGATAATATTGAAATATTTGAAAGAGCAAAAAATGTTTTTGAAAAAATAGCTTTGGCAGAGTCTATAGTGCATGGCAAAGAACTTAATGAAGTTCATTTTCATGAGGTTGGAACAGCCGATGCTGTGGCAGATGTTTTTGGAGTAATTTATGGTTTTTATGAATTAAAGCTAAATAAAGAGAAGATAATTGGCTTACCAATTTCCTTAGGTGGAGGATTTAAAGAATCTCTTCATGGCCAAATTCCTATTCCCTCACCAGCAACACTTGAAATATTAAATGGTGTAAAATGCTTTGGAGGATCAATTAATAAGGAATTAGCCACACCAACAGGTTCTGCATTATATGTGGAACTCTGTGATGAATTTAAAGATTTTTATCCCTTGATGAAGCCATTAAAAACGGCTTATGGTGCAGGAACAATGAATTTAGATTTTCCTAATGTTTTAAGGATAGTACAAGCATCATCATCTGTAGATATTGAGAAATTAGAATTAATTGAAACAAATATAGACCACGTAAATGGAGAGGCAATGGGATATCTTTTTAACAAGCTGTTGGATAATGGTGCCAGAGATGTTTTTATTACACCCATAATCATGAAAAAAAACCGTCCAGGAAGTATTTTAAGTGTTATTGCTTTATCTAAAGATTTAGATAATCTTTTATCCATAATTTTCAATGAAATTGGAACATTAGGTATTAGAATCTCTCCTTATACTCACAGAGCCATTGTTGAGCGTAAAATTCTTGATTTAAAAATAGATTTAAAAGATTTTTTTGAAATCTCAACAAATAAGAATAGTATTAGAAATGTAAAATATAAAATAGGGTATATTGACAATAAAGTTATTTCTCAACGTCCTGAATATGATGATATTAGTTCAATAGCTAATGAATTTCATATTCCTTACCTTATAGTAGAAAAAAAGCTTTTAAAATATTTAGAAGAATTTTTATCAAATGAATTGTAATCTTATTATTTTTATATTTTTTATTAATTTTTTATTAGTTTCATAGCTTTTATTATAGCTTTTTATTATTTTTTATTATTTTTATAGCTTTTATTATAGCTTTTTATTATTTTTTATTATTTTTATAGCTTTTATTATAGCTTTTTATTATTTTTTATTATAATTTTTATATGTCATGTTTTTAATCGAGGTGCTATAATGGGAAAGAAAAAAAAAGGAATAGCTGTTTTATCTGGAGGATTAGATTCTACAGTTGCAGTATCTGTTTTTAAGGAAGATTATGATATTCATGCAGTTACATTTAACTACGGACAAAGAGCTGCAAATGAAGAAATTAATTCTGCAAGAGCTATTTGTGATAAATTAGATTTTAAACATACAGTAATTAATTTAAAATGGCTAAAAGATTTAGGTTCATCTGCCCTTACTACTGATAAAGATTTGCCTATTTTAAAAGAAAATCAACTTGATGATACTAAATTAACAAATGAATCTGCATTAAATGTTTGGGTTCCTGGTCGAAATGTTGTTTTTACATCAATAGCTCTTTCATTTGCAGAAAGTGAAGGTGCAGAGATAATTATAGTTGGATGGGATAAGGAAGAAGCTGCAACATTTCCTGATAATTCAAAAGAATTTCTTAAATCTTTTAATGAATTAATAAATATTGGTTCAATTGAAGATATTGAAATAAAAGCACCAGCTATTGATTTAACAAAAAAAGAGATTGTAGAATTAGGAGAAAAAATAAATGCCCCTATGGAATTAAGCTATTCTTGCTACAGTGGAGAAAAAAGCCATTGTGGAATATGTGAATCTTGTTTAAGAAGAAAAAGAGCATTTAAACAGGCAGATATTTTAGATAAAACTAAATATCTTGAATAATTGGATAAATGAAAAAAATAGGATTGTTTAATAAAAAATTAAAAAAATAAATTAAAAAATAGAATTTTTAATAAAAAAATAAATTAAAATAAATATTGGTTAAGTTAAATATTTTATTTTACAATCATTAAGGTGTCTCCAGCATTAACAGTGTCACCTTCGTCAATAAACATAGTTTCTACCTTTCCAGCAACTTGAGCATTAATGTTGTTTTCCATTTTCATGGCTTCAATAATGATTAATGTGTCTCCTACTTCTACTTTATCTCCAGAAGAAACTAAAATCTTAGAAACCATTCCTTGAATATTAGAAATAACTCCACCTTCAACAACTGCTGGAATCTTATCTTGGATTTGAGATATATCCATTAGACCTGTAGGAGTAATTTTAACATCAAAAGCTTCTCCATCCACTTCAACACTAAACTCATTAGGTATTTTAGAGTCTTCTGCCTCAACAGCTATTTTATTAGGATCAGGTATTTCTTCTTCTTCTACATCTCCTTTTAAAAACTTTTTAGCAACTGCAGGATAAAGAGCTAAGGTTAAAATGTCTTCCTCTTTTCTTATAATTGCTTCTTTTTCACCTAATTTTTTAAATTCTTCATATTCTGGTTTTATTAAATCTGCAGGTCTAACAGTAATTTGTTTTTCATCACCAATAATTTTTTCAACAATTTCTTTTTTTATTGGAATTGGAGGTTGACCATAGAATCCTTTTACATACTCTGTCATTTCATTTGATATTGTTTGGTATCGTTTTCCATTTAAAACATTCATTACTGCTTGAGTACCAACTATTTGGCTTGATGGAGTCACTAAAGGAGGATAACCCATATCTTCTCTTACTTTTGGCATCTCTTTTAAAACATCTTCATATCTATCTAGTGCATTTTGTGCTTTAAGTTGTGAAATAAGATTAGAAAGCATTCCACCAGGAATTTGATAGATTAAAACATCTGTATCAATTTTTTCAGAAATAGGATCAATAAGACCACTGTATTTCTCTCTAATTTTTTCAAAATATTTTTTAATATGATTTAGTAATTTTAAACTTAACTTTGTATCATATTTAGTCCCTTCAAGAGCAGCTACAATACTTTCAGTTGGAGGTTGTGAGGTTCCCCAAGATAATGGTGAAATTGCACAATCTAAAATGTCAACTCCAGCTTCACATGCAGCATAATAGCTTATTGGTGTCATTCCACTAGTACAATGAGAGTGTAAATTTATTATTAAGTCAGTTTCATCTTTTAACTGTGTAACAAGTTCTGAAATGTCTTTAGGGTATAATAATCCAGCCATATCTTTAATAGCTATTGAATCACACTCTAAAGCTTCAAGCTCCTTTGCTAATTTTAAGAAATCATCTAAACTGTGTACTGGGCTGATAGTATAACTTATTGTCCCTTGAACATGAGCTCCTTGTGCTTTAGCAACTTCTATTGTTTTTTTCATGTTTCTAACATCGTTTAATGCATCAAAAACCCTAAATATGTCTACTCCATTTTCATAAGATTTTTCTACAAATTTTTCAACAACATCATCAGGATAATGTTTGTATCCAACAAGATTTTGACCTCTAATAAGCATTTGAAGAGGAGTTTTGCTTAATAAATCTTTAATGCTTACTAATCTCTCCCAAGGGTCTTCATTAAGATATCTAATACATGTATCAAATGTAGCTCCTCCCCATGCTTCTATTGAAAAATATCCTACTTTGTCAAGTTCTTCAACAATAGGAAGCATGTCTCTTGTTCTCATTCTAGTTGCTAAGAGTGATTGATGGGCATCTCTTAATGCTGTTTCGGTAATTCTTATTTTTGTCATTTTATCCTCAATATTTGTTTTTTTTTAATAAAATGTAAACTTTTTTTTAAAAAAACTTTCTTAAATATTTTTTTAAGATATTTTAAAGATTTTTTCAATAATATAATTTTACTTATAAATCTATAATTTATTTACAAATTATCTAATTTATTTATAAATCATCTATAATTTTATTAATAATTTACAATTTTATAAAAATCAGCCATTTTCTTAAAATTCAAGTTCATTAACAAAATATATCTTTAATAAATTTATTTTTAACCTAATAAATATAATTTTAATTTTAAAATTATGCTTTCATTAGAAAATTTTCATAACTTATAAATATATGTTTTTAATATATTAATAAAATTTTCTATTTTTTTTAAAATAGATTTGACTTTATTATCAGTAAACTTAAATATTAATAAAAATAGATATAATTTAATTAAAAGACTTAACAAAAGTAATTATGATTTAATAAAATTATAATAAAAATTTTTACAATTTAATTAAAAGATTTAATAAAAATAATTATAATTTAATAAAAGTATAATAAAAATATCATAATTAAGTTAATTATTATGAAAATTGACAATAAATTTTTTATTCAACAACACTTTAATATAAAAATATTATTTTAAATGTTTTAATATTTATTTTTTTAATTTAAATAAAATTTAGAAGGATTAGTATGAAAATTGATTTTAAGGATTTTTTTAAAAAATTTACTTTAATTGACATTATAATTATAATTTGTGTAATGCTGGCTGTTGTTGTTGCTTTTACTCAAATATATGGTGAAGATGATAATCAAGTTCAATCGGTTTCTTTTGATTCTTCTTCTTTAGGTAAATTTGTTGAAAAATATCTTTCTTTTTATAATAATGGATATATAACTAAATCAAAAATTATTGGGTACAATTCTTCCAATATGGAAAAAATAGAAGTTGAAGGAACAGTTATTTGGGTCGATGATAACAAAGCCAATGTAAAGGTTTTGCTAGATGTAAATGGCTCTTCTATTTTAGCTGGATTGGCTACCGATCTTAAAGAAGCTGATATTTATATTGAACAGATAAGTTTAGAGAGTGATGGTTATAAATACCAAAATTTAACTGATGTTGTTGTTGAACCTGTAGAAATTAATTCTTTATCTGATTTAGTTTATAACTTCTCAGACAACTTAAATGCCACTTTGACTGCAACAATATCAACTGATACATATAAATCAATTCTTTCACAAAGATTAAACAATGAAATGTATTTAAAGTTTAATAAGCCTTCAATTACTTCAAAAGATACAGCTAACACTTTATTTTTTATTAAAGCAGATAAAAATGAGATTTTAATGGCAAATAATATTTTTGGATCATTATATGGTCAAACTGATTCCATTAAAATTAGAATTTATAACTGTAGTGATGAGGACTTAAACATTATTAAGGAAACATTTGTTGTTAAAAATATTAGAAAAATTACTTAAATAAAATTGTTTTGTATTTTAAATAATGTAATATCCATTAATATCCATATACTTATGCCATAATTATACCATATATTATGTCATATATTATACCATATAGTTATATCCATATAAGTTATATGTATTAGTTTTATTGTAATTTAAAATGATTTTATTTAATTTGGTGGAGAGCTAAATGAGCGAACTTTATTCCTTAGCAATTAGACTTTTTAATACTATTGAAGAAAATTTTAGAAAGTCTTTTTTATTTTCAATTATATTTAAAATAATGTATTTCTTTGAAAATCAGTGGATAAATAGCTTTTTTGTAGGCCTATATCCTTCTGCTGATTTTTTATCTTTTTTTAAAAGAAGTAAAATTATTTCAAATTATTTATTTTCTCCACTTATAGTGATTCTTGTATTTACATTGTTTTTACTTCTTAGTCTAAGTCCAGTTCATGAATCATTAGTTATAAATTTAATAATAGCATTTGTTTTCTTTCTTATTGGTTCTTTATTTATTCCTGAATTACTTTTTAGAAAAAAAAATCCTGATAAGCCAAGTTCTAGTATTAATGTAAATTCTAATAATTTTTTAAAATTTAATCAAAAAGACATTTATTCAATTGGTTTTTCATTGTTTTTAATATCCATTGTTTTTTTTGTTCTTTCAATTGCTTCAGTTGGAGGAATACCATTATTAAAACCTTCTCTACGATATTCTCTGAAACCTCTTTTAACCTTACCAATATTTTGTATTGTTCCAGCAATAGCTCTAATATTTTCCACATATCTTTCAAGATATGATGGTGGTGAACTGTCAAGAAAACAAGTTAGATTTAGGTTTTTAGTTTTAATAATCATTAGTTCTGGATTTCTTTTACTTTTAGGCTATAGGACACCTGTTTTAGCAGGTTTACTTGTAATGATTATAATGGCTTACTATGGAAAAGTTTTAGCTATTTGGGAGATTATTTTAGGAATACTTTTTAGCTTTTTATTGATTGTAGGTATTGGATACTTTAGATCTTTAAGTGAATATGCTATTACAGTTAATACAAGTCCATTTTATTCACTTCAAAAACGTGCAGACTTTACATTACATGTTTTAAATTTGTTAAATTTGATATCTGGAAATTTTGGAATTTTACATGGATCATTACTTCCTAGTGCTATTCCAACTAGTGATTTTGGTCCACGAATGATTATTGGTCAATTAATTGCTTGGAGGACTTCGGTTACTATTACTCCTACTTTAATCGGTCCTCTCCTTGTAGATTTTGGTCGTGTTGGTTTAGCCATAGGAATGTGTATTTTTGGACTTATTTTAGGCATAGGGCATAAATTAATTAAATTAACCAAAGATAATTTTTATATAGCTATTTATGGAATTTTATTGGCTTATACAATTTTAGGTGTTGAGACAGGGATTTTAGACATAAATATTTTATTATACTTCCTTGTTGGTATTTTAATTTATGGAGCAAATGTTTTTAGAGTAAATAGATCTTGAGATGCCTTTTTGATTTAATAATTATTAGGATAATATTTCTTTTAAGATAATATTTATTAGATTATTAAGATAATATTTATTAGATTATTAAGATAATATTTCTTAGATGATTAAGATAATATTTCTTAGCAAGTAATTATGATGATAATGTTTTTTATAAAAAATTTTTTAGTGTTTGATTAAATGGATTTAAAAATATATTGTAAAAATGGAAAACTAAGAAGAGTATTTCCTGTTGAAGAAGAGGAGTACTTTCAAGAAATTATTGAAATTGAAGGTCTCAGTGAATGTTTAAATGAGTTTAAGGATAATAAAAATTTAAAAAAAATAATAGATGATTCAGTTAATGGAAAAGAAGTTGATTTTTCATATTATTTTGATTTTGATGATTTAAATCTAACAAATTTTCAAAAAAAAGTTTTAAAGGAGACTTTTAAAATTCCTAATGGAGAAATCAGAACATATAAAGAAGTTGGTGAAGCTATTGGTTCTAAGGCATATAGAGCTATTGGAAATGCTTTAAACAAAAATCCTTTATTTTATATAATTCCATGCCATAGAGTTGTAGGAACCAACATGAAATTAACAGGATTTAGATCAGGATTAGAACTTAAAAAAGAAATGCTCCTAAAAGAGGGCTTTAAAATTGAAAATAATAGGATTATCATTGAATAAATCTTTTTTTAGCTTTTATTGAATTTAAATTTGATTTATTATTTTAAGGTTTTTTCATAGTTCATTAATTTAAAATTCACATACTCAATTTATTATACAAAATTTATTTATATTAAAAATTATATAATTTTTTAATAATTTTTATTTTTATTAATTTTTTTTTATTTAATTTTACTAATTTATTTTTATCAATTTATTTTTTTTTTTTTTTTATTCAATTTTACTAATAATTTTATTGTTATCCATTTTATTTTAAAATACTATTTTCACATTTCTCACATTATTTTATAATATTATTATGAATTAAAGGCATATCATGACAATTATTGAAGCAAAAAACATTAGTTACAAGTATCCTGATGGAACTAAAGCATTAAATAACGTTGATTTTGTAGTGAATAAAGGAAACATTGTTGCTCTCTTAGGTCCTAATGGAGCTGGGAAATCTACTCTATTTTTGAATTTTAACGGAATTTTAGAACCAACCGAAGGTAAAGTTTTTGTAGATGGAAAAGAAATTTTATACAATAAAAAATCACTTTTAGAAGTTCGTCAAAAAGTGGGAATTGTTTTTCAAAACCCTGATGATCAGCTGTTTGCTCCAACTGTTGAAGAAGATGTTGCATTTGGACCATTAAACCTTGGATTATCCCAAGAAGAAACTAAAAATCGTGTTGTTGATGCTTTAAAACGTGTGGGAATGGAAGGATTTGAAAAAAAACCTCCTCATCATTTAAGTGGTGGACAAAAGAAAAGAATAGCTATTGCAGGTATTTTGGCAATGAAGCCTGAAATAATGATTTTAGATGAACCTACTTCTGGTTTAGATCCTAAAGGTGCTTCAAAAATCTTGAAATTACTCAAAGAGTTAAATAATGAGGGAATGACAATTATCATTTCTACCCATGATGTTGATGCTGTTCCAATTTATGCTGATTTTATTTTTGTTATTAAAAATGGCAAAATAATTAAAAAAGGAAGTTCTCATGAAGTTTTTGATGATATTTCTGTTATAAGGGATGCTAATCTTCGTCTTCCAAGAATTGCTCACTTAATTGAAATTTTAGAAAAAAAAGACAGCTTTAAATCTAGTGATGCTTATCCTTTAACTATTGGTGAAGCTCGTCGTTACTTTGCAGAAGAGTAAATTATTTTTAATTTTTTTAATATTCTTCAATATTTTTATTAATAATTTTAATATAAGTATTACTTTTTTATTTTTTTCTAATTTTTCTTTAATTTTAAATTTATAACTATTATTTTATTTAATTGATAAAAAATTTATTTATATTCTTTTTTTTAGATTTTTCAGACTATTTATTCTTTTTTTATTTTTTTTATAAAATCTTCGTTGATTTTTTATAAAATTTTATATTTGTTTATTATTACTTTCAATTTTATTTCAACTTGTTATGTTTTATTTAGCAAAATTTTACTGAATTCTGCTTTTTTTTCTTTGAAAATGAATAATTTACCTTTTTTTAGAAAAATTATCTATTTCATCTGGCTTTTACTATCAGATTTTAAAGAAAATTTTATATATGTATTACTATTTAACTAATTAGTATCATTATAATAAGTTTTCATTATTTTATTTTCTATTAAAAAATTTATTATTTAACTTATATTCAACCTTCGCTCATTTTCCCATTAAACACAGCTTATTATAATGATTTTTACATATTTTTTAATCTTTTTTTAATAATCTTTTTATATTTTTTATATTTTTATAATTTCTTTATAATTTTTTTATAATACTTTTATAATCTTTTTATAATACTTTTGTAATCTTTTTATAATATTTTTATAATATTTTTTTTTGCAAATGATCTTTTTATTGTTTGTTTGCTCTTTATGGTTATGGATAATTTTTTAGATGCTTGGTTCCATTTGTTTTATTAAAATTCCCATGAATACAACAACTAATGGGAAAAAAACTATGTAAATTACTAATAATAGATTTGGAGGGACAATTTCTCCCATTACAGTTGAAGCAGCTATTAGCATTATTAATAATATTACTGGTGCTAAAATAGCTAAAAATGTATAAATCATAATAAATCCATTTAATTTTTGAGAATATTCTTTTAATTCATTATGTATTTCATAAGAGACATCTTCAGCTATTAAATTCAAAGTGTTAGCTAAATTTCCACCAGTTTTACTTGTGTTTATAATTTGATAAATAACACGATTTAAGTTTTCACTTTTAACTCTCTTAGACATATTTAAAAGTGAGTTTTCTAAAGTTTCACCATAACGAATTTCTTCAATAGCAATTGAAAATTCATTTGATAAATCATTATAATTAGAGTTTGCTATTGAATTCATTGTATCAAATAACCCTTTTCCTGATTTTAATTCAGTCACCATTTGTCTAAGACCATAAGGAATCTCTTTTGATATATTCTTTTTAACTTTACTGTTTTCAATTTTTGGATAGAAAACAACTAAAACAATTATTGTGAATATTATTGACAAGAAAATTAATCCTACTTCTAGTGAAAAGACTATTGATAAAATTAAAAAAATGCTTGTTGTTGTTATTAACCCTGTAGGTAGAACAAATTTAAAATTAATCTTTTTTAAAAAATCTTTAGAAGCTATTTCAATTTTTATTTGATTTATTAATTTATTTAAATCATTAATACTTTTAATATTTAGTTTATTTTGCTTATTCTCTTTATTTAGACTATTTAATTTATTTAATTGGTTTTCATCTAGGGCATTGTTTTCATTGACTTGATTATTTTGTATTTTATTAAATTTTAAATGTGTATTTTCATCTTTTAAAAAAAATTTTTCATTTAATAGCTGTAAAATTTGGCTTGTTTTTGTTTTTATGCTTGTTTTGTAATTTTTATCATTATCTTCTTCATATGCATAATTTTTTTCTTTAGTAATATGATTATTTTGATTTTGTTCTTTGAAGATAATTGTTTTTATAAAATTAATAAGTTTTAAGGATATTTTTCCAATAATGATTAAAATTATTTTAAATATTTTAAAAAATTCCATATTACACCTTTTTTTAATGTTTTATTTTTTAATATTATTTTTTTTAATATTTTATTTTTTAATATTTCTTTTTTTATTTTTTTATTTAGAATTTAATGAAATAAGACCTAATAATTCGTCGGAATTTCTATAATATTCATTTAAAAAGTTTGAAACTTCTTCATTTGATCTGATTTTGTTTTTTTCCATAAATTCTAAAATTGTTTTTCTTTTTTTTAATTCTATATCAATGTCTTTTAATGAAATTCCCTTGATGTCAGCTATTTTTCTTAAAATTTCACTTGAAATGGAAATATTTTCTATATCATCTATTTCTGGATTGTAAATAAAAATTTTGTTTAACTGGACTGTATCTTCTTCCATTCCAACAACTTCACAAACTTCTGTTACTCGTCTAATAGAGACACCATTACTTTGATAAATTCTATTTTGCATAACAATTAAATCAATAGCCGAAATCATAATTTTAGGAACAGCCATTGGGGGATGAATTAAACGATTAATTGTTTCTCTTGAATTATTGGCGTGTAATGTTCCAAAACCTGAATGTCCTGTATTTAAAGCAGTAAATAATGTAATAGCTTCTTTTCCTCTTACCTCTCCTACAATTATTCTGTCTGGTCTTTGTCTTAGAGAATTTTTTACTAAGTCATCCATATCTATTTCTCCTATTTGTTCTATGTTTTTACTTCTTGTCTCCATTCTTAAGACATGCTCATGAGGTATTTGAAGTTCTAATGTATCTTCAATTGTTATAATCCTTTCTCTAGGATTTATTAAATTTCCTAAACTATTTAATGTTGTTGTTTTTCCTGAACTTGTCCCTCCAGAAATAATAATGTTAGCAGGTTTAACTCCTAATCCATCAACAACCAACCAAAAGTAAGCAGCCAAAGAAGAGTTAATAGTTTTAAGTGAAATTAAATCTATAATTGTTAAAGGGTCTTTTTTAAACTTTCTTATGGTTAGTGTTGGGCCATCTGAAGATACTGGTTCTAATGTAGCATTAATTCTTGAACCATCTTTTAATCTTCCATCTAAAATAGGGGTTTGTTTATCAATTCGTCTGTTAATGTCTCTAGCTATTAAATCTATTATTGAAATTATTTTTTCCTCATTATCAAATATTAAATCTGTTTTCATCATTCCATGTTTTCTATGATATACAAAAACAGGTTTTTTTGTTCCTATAATCATTATTTCCTCTAAATCATCATCGTTTAACAATGGATCAATATCTCCATATCCTAAAAACTCTTGATAACAAATTTGGCTTAATTTATCAATGTATGTTTCATATTTATCATGATTGCTATTCATGTAATTTTCTTCATTTTCTTTATTTTCTCTAATTCTTTTATTCTCTTTAATTTTTTTATTTTCTTTAACTCTTTCATTTTTTCCATTTTTTTTATTTATATTTTCTGAGGATTGTTTTTCTTTAGATAAATTTAATTTGATAAAATTTTTAATATCTTTTAACAATTCATCTTTATTTAGCCTTAAATCTCCTCCTGAAGAAATAGCTAAATCGACTAAGCCATTTCTAATTTCATTTAAGACATATTCTTCATTTTTTGTTAATTTTATTTTATTTAACTTATATATAGGAATAGTTTCATTATTTTGCATAGTTTCATCTTTATCTGTTTTTAAATGTTTATAATTCATTTTTTTTTATTTGATTACTTAGTATTTTTTTTATTACTGATTTTAAACAGTAATTTAAATATAATTTAATATGCTTAATAAAATAACTCTTTTAAAATTAAAATAGCTTTTTAAGTGTAAAATAATTCTTTTAAAATTAAAATAGCTTTTTAAGTGTAAAATAATTAGTTAAATAATTAAATTATTTTTAGAAAAAAATTAATAAGTTGATAATTTAATAGAAAATTTTAAATCTTTTTAAATATAACTAGTATTATGGAATTGAATTGTTTGTGTGATAACAACTGTATTGTTCAATCTAAAAGTATAGAAAAAGCTATTGATTCAATTAAACCATGTTTTAAATGTGTAAAAATTAATTTAAAGAAATTTAAACCAATTGATGAACAAATTTGCCTTTCTACATTAGATAATGATTTTGGTAGATGTATTTGTGGTAAAAGACCTTTAGATATTGTCATGGCACATGTGTTAAAATTAATGGTCGAAGAAAAAATGGATGTTAAATCATTAAAGCTTAAAGATGGTCCAGCTCCACTTCCAAACCCTTTAAGTTCAAATCCAGATATTTATTTAAAAGAAAATTCTCTGGTTCTTATCCATCCAAATTTTGATGATGAGATAGCTAACAGATTAATAAATGAAGTATCTGAAATTAAAGCTATTTTAAAAGGAGATTCAAGTGATTTAATTGGATTAATAAATGTTAATGATTCATTAAAATCACACAAGTTACTGAAGGGTTGTGATTATCGCTGTGAAATTGTTGAGACTCCTTTAGACAAAATTGTCTTAAATAAACAACAAAGTAAAGTTCATATTGAACGTTCACCTGTTGTTGAAAATAAAATCCTTAAACTAAACAACTATTTTAAATCTAAACACTTAAGTGAAGAAGAAATTTCTAAAATGTCTATTTTAGATGGTACATCAGGTATTGGTTCCTTAGGAATATTTTCTTTACTTTATGGCTTTAATAAAGTTGTTTTCAATGACTTAAATCTTGAAGCTTTAAAAATGGCTTGTTTAAATCTTGAAGCTAATGGTTTTAAAACCACATTAGTTGATGATGAAGATAAAAATACATTTAACCCTGGGTTGGTTGCTTATGGAGATAAATTTCAGATTTATAATTTACCATTTGAAAAATGGGATAAACATTTTTCTTTTTTATTTGATTTTTGTATTGTAGATACTTTTCCTCAAACAGACAATAAAATTTTCCATAAAATAGCAGATAAAATAGCTAAGAATACTATTTTTATTTAATTTTTTATTTAATTTCATTAATTTCATTATTTTTTTTGCTTTTATGTTATTTTACTTTATTTTATTTTATTTTCACTTATTTTCACTTATTTTTACTTATTTTTACTTATTTTTACTTATTTTTACTTATTTTTCAATTAATTTCTATTATTTCTAATATTTTTTGTTTTTACATAAACATGTTGAAATATATTATCATAGCAGGTAAAATTAAGACACCCATTAGTTGGGATTTGCTCACACCGATATAATGAGGGAGAAGACCTAAAGCTGTTGAAGTGATTAAGGTTAATGTTAAATAGCTTATTGGACTAGAATAAATAAATCCAAAGATGTATAAAATAACTATCATTAAAATTATCACTGAAATACTCATTTTTTTGTAATCTAACTTTTCCATTATTCTTGCAAATATATCACCTAATTTTAAACAAATTATCAATGATATGGACACAGCGAGAAGAGATGCAAATGTAAAAATTAGCAGATGACCTATAGAAAAACTAGAAATCAAATAAGAAATGTAAACAGCTATTCCACTTCTTGGATTTCCGATTAAATATATGCAATAAAGTGAAAATAAGGTGTCTGAAGTATTTAAACCACTTATAGCCGTTAAAAAGCTTTTAACATTATCTTTTTCACTTCCTCCACTTAACTCTTGAGCTAAAACACTTCCTTGAGCAGGACCAAAACCAGGTAGAAATCCTAAAATGGCTCCAGTTGTACCTCCAGCTATTATTCCTTTTAACATATCTTTATTCAATTCAAGTTCATAGTATTTATTTTGATGTGGAATAATTGAATTTTCATTTAAACTAAATAAAATAGTACTTATTCCAAATAAACCTGTAAATACACACATTAAACTCAATCCAGAAGATATTGGGGTTTGAAAAACTGTCCAACCTAAAACTCCAGATAAGATAAATAAAAATAAGGACCATATCATATTTAATTTTCCACTGGAAAGTCTATAAACCATATATAAAGAAACAACAAGAAGAATTATCCATGTATATGGTTTTATAATTTCATGTATTGGTGGAAGTAAAATTGCAAAAAGAGGAAGGAGGACAATGGTAACTATAATAGCTGAAAAACCACCAATAGAAACTATTCGTATTGCCTCTTTTGACCTTCCCTCTAAAACCATTTTATGTCCTGGAAGGACAGATAGTGCTGTAGCTTCATCTGGTACTCCAAGTAACATTGATGGAACAAATTCGATCATCGCATGAGCTATAGACATTGTTACTAAAAAAATACACAGGAATTCTGGACTAGTAAATCCTAAAAGAAAAGTAGAGGATGCAAAAACTATAGCTCCAGCTGTGTTAACATGTATTCCTGGAATAAAACCTGTAAATGCACCACAAAGTATTCCTAAAAAGCAAGCAGCTATAAGATCAAAAATCTTATCACTCTCACTTCTTTAAATTATTGAAAAAAAGTATTTTATTAAAATAAATATGAATTTTACTAATGAATTTAAATTAAAGTTAAGTTTAAAGATATTTACATCAATCTTGTGGTATTTGTGATAGTAACATTACTAATACCATTGATATCAGCTAATTTCTTTTCAACTTCTTCAGTTCCACCTTCACCATCTTCAACAACAAAGACAACGATAAGTGCAACTAAACCAAAAGCTATTGGTTCTTCTTCAATGCTGTGAAGTTCAGGTATATTTTCTTTGATTTCAGATTTAACTTTTTCTAAATCGACTTCAACATCATCAGGCATTAACTTTGCTGTTGCTGCAACTTCTCCCATTTTATTTCCTCCACTTAATTATCTATTTTTTTAATATTTTTTTATTTTTAGTGCATTTAATTATTCCATGTTTTTTAAAAGCTTGTTTATATTATAAAATATTAATTATATTTTTTAATAATCAATTATATTTATTAACTATTAATTTTTTTTTAATATTTTTTAATATCTTTTTTTAATATTTTTGCTCACTTTTAAGAAATACCATTTTAAAATATTTTTTTATAGTATATAAATGCTTATTTTTTACTAAAAATAATTTTAATTTATTTAAATTTTGTATTTTTTATTAATATTTTTATTTTAACGATATTTTTTTATTTTTTTATCTTATCCTTAAAATAGTTTTAATTTTAAAAATTTGAATGTTACTATGGTCCTTCAAAACCACATTCACATTTGTATGCATGTCCAAAAGTTCTGCACTTTTCACATCTGTATAACATATTATCACATTCTGGGCAAGTAAATTTAATATAAGTATCAATTAAAGGTATTTCTTGCTTACAAGATGAGCATTGAATTTTTTCCATTTAATCACCTCCTTTAATAAGAGTATATTGAAAATTGTGATTCCTATCAGAATTAATTATAGATAAAACTCTCATGGGATAATTTCCATTAACCACAAAACAATCTATCCCGAATCTAAGTAATAGCTTTGGTAACATCAAGTCGATTGATGATTCATCAAAAGTTAGTAGGTTTTTAGCATTTATTTCATCAATAAAAATTGCATCTTGATGTGATGGATTTCGGGTATATATACCTTTAACATTTGTACTTATTAAAAGTTTTGTTTTTAAAAGATTTGCAATGTATGCTGCAATTGAATCTGAAGTAACTTCCCAAGAATGTTTTAATGGATCGTTTTCTTTTAATAATTTAGAAATAATTAAAATTGGAATAAATCCATCATTAGAGGTT
Source organism: Methanobrevibacter curvatus (assembly GCF_001639295.1). Classification (GTDB taxonomy): domain Archaea; phylum Methanobacteriota; class Methanobacteria; order Methanobacteriales; family Methanobacteriaceae; genus Methanoflexus; species Methanoflexus curvatus. The sequence goes on from NZ_LWMV01000202.1 coordinate 17,313, forward strand.
TTTTTTGCTTCTTCTATTGTATAAACAATTTTTGTAAAATCTATTTTATCATTTAACAATTTAGCCATTATATCCATTGAATCAATAGCTGTTTCATGGTTTATATCATTTGAAAATTCAATTTCATCATCATATTTTCTTATAAGATCTGCAAATTCTCCTCCACCGATTATAACTAATATTTTAGTGCTTTTTAAACTTTTAACCAATTCAATAGCTTTTTTTGGAAATAAGCTGCCTCCAACTTTAACTACCCATTCTATAATCTTTTCACCTTGGGGAATGTTTTTTTATTTTTATCTCACTTTTTAATTAACTTAGTAATTTTAAGCTTTTTGTTAATTTATCGATTTTTTCATCTTTATCCGGACCTATACCTAAACATGTGACTGTTGATGGGGGTAGTTCTGTTTTTCCTTGATCTACTACAAGATAGTTAGGTAATTTATTTATTTTAGCTTGTTCTTGGACTTTTAACAATTCTTCTAGGGTATCTACTCTTGTGATTACTTTTGCTTGACCTCCATTTTTCCATTCCTTAATTTTTTCTGGATTAGTTTTTTCATATGCTCCTAAGCATGCATGACAACACTGGGCTGCTGTTTTCCCTTTAGACATTTTTAATTCTCTTCTAACAACTATAACTTGCTTCATTTTTTCCCTTTTTTCTTTTCGTATATTAATTATTATTTTTTATTTTTAATATTACACTATTATCATTTGTTCAATATTAATTTTTATGAAAATAATTAATTATACAATATGTTTTTCTAAATATTTATATCTTATGAAGAAGATATTATTTATATTCTATATTATGGTTATATTCTATGTTATGATTATATTTTATATTATGATATTTTTGTATTATTCTAGATTATATTTAAATATCTAAATTATATGATAATATTAAATAATTTTTTAAAATTATTTTTTCAAATATTAATTATTTAAATAATAATTTTTCAAATATTATGATCCTGAAAGAAAATTTCGAATTAATGGTTTGTTGAAATATTTATTTATTTTAAAAAATAAATTTATATTAGATCTAATTTTTAAAATAATCATTTATAATTTTGTTATATAAAAAAATATTTATTATAATTATTTAATTTAATTAATAAATGAATATATTTAATTTAATTAATAGATGAATATAGGAATTTTTAAAAAAAATTATTACTTATAAACTTTATTTTCTGGACTATAATTATTTAAATAATAATTTTTTAAATATTTCTATTAAAATTAAATTTATTTGATATTTTTTTATTTTAATATTTTTTTTTATTTTTATCTTAATTTTTATTTTTTAATCTTATTCTTTTTATTTTTAGGTGAAAAATTGAGTAGAATTTCTATATTAAATCAAGATAGGTGTCAACCAAAGAAATGCAATTATACTTGTATTGAATATTGTCCTGGAGTTCGAATGGAAGAGGATACTATTATCATTGATGAAAAAAATAAAAAACCTTTAATATCTGAAGATTTATGCTCTGGATGTGGAATTTGTACAAACAGATGTCCTTTTGGAGCTATTAGTGTTATAAATTTGCCTGAGGCATTGGATAATCCTGTTCATCGTTATGGTCAAAATAGCTTTGAATTATTTTCACTTCCAACTATTCGTGAAGGGGCTGTTACTGGAATCCTTGGACCCAATGGAATTGGTAAATCAACAATTCTTCGTATCTTATCTGGAGAGCTTATTCCTAATTTAGGCAATTTTGATGAAGAAACTAAGAATTGGGATGAAATTATTAAACATTTTAAAGGTTCTGAACTTCAACAATATTTTAAAAACTTATCTAACAATGATATAAAAACAGTACATAAATCACAAATGGTGGATCAGCTTCCTAAGTTTGTAAAAGGCAATGTAAACAACTTGTTAAGTGGTCTTGATGAGATAGGTAATTTTGATGAAATTATCAATGATTTAAGCCTAAAAAATGTCTTAGAGAGAGAAATAAAAAATTTAAGTGGTGGAGAACTTCAAAGAGTAGCTATTGCAGCTGCATGTTTACGTGATGCCGATTTTTATTACTTTGATGAACCTACTTCTTGGTTAGATGTTTCTCAAAGACTTAATGCAGTTAAAGTCATAAGAGACTTAGCAGAATCTGGAAAGTCTGTAGTGGTTATTGAGCACGATTTAGCGTCATTAGATGCAATGTCTGATTATGTCCATGTTTTATATGGTGAAGCAGGAGGATATGGAGTTGTATCTGGAATGAAAGGAGTTAGAGTTGGAATCAATGCTTACATAAATGGATTTTTAAAGGAAGAAAATGTTAGAATTCGTAAAAATCCAATTGAATTTTCTATTCGCCCTCCAACTGCCGAAGCTGAAGGAGAAACTTTATCTTCATACACAGATATTGAAAAGGATTTTAAAGGGTTTTCACTTAAATGTGAAGGTGGAAAAATCTATCATGATGAAATTGTAACTGCATTTGGTTCAAATGGTATTGGAAAAACAACTTTTGCTAAAATATTGGCTGAAAAAGAAAAGGCAGACATTGGAAAAGTTGATGAAAAGGTTGAAATAGCTTACAAAGGACAATATCTTGATAATGATTTTGAAGGAAGTGTTCAGGACTTTTTATATACTTATGCTCCAAGTTATGGGTCTAATATATTTAAAAGTGAGATTTTAAAGCCATTCTCTCTTGAAGAGTTATTGGATAAAGATCTTAAAGATTTAAGTGGTGGAGAACTTCAAAGATTGTTTGTAGCTGTTACTTTATCTAGTGATGCTGATTTATATGTTTTTGATGAACCAACTGCATTTTTAGATGTTGAACAAAGGTTGATTGCAGGTAGAACAATTAGAAAGATAGTTGAAAGCAGAAATGCAGCAGCTTTAATTATTGATCACGATATAGTATTTATTGATTATATTTCAGATAGAGCAATGGTTTTTTATGGTGAACCTGGTTTAGAAGGGCATGCTACAAAACCAACAGACTTAGAAACAGCTATGAATAAATTCTTAAAAGATTTAAAGATTACCTTTAGAAGAGACAAAGAAACTAAACGTCCAAGGGTTAATAAATTTGATAGCTATTTAGATCGTGAACAGAAAGCAAGTAATCAATATTATTACTTGAAAGACAATTGAATTGCTTTATTTTAACTTTTGTAGATTTATTTAAAATTTTACAAGAGTTTTAATTATTTAGCATTAAAGAAATCTGTTTTTTTATTTGTATATATTTTTCTATTTGATTTTTATTAAGAACCTATTTATATCACAATGAAGAAACTATTTTAACAGCTACGAATGACTTTTTTAGTTTCATTCCTTTTGCTTTAATTGATTATATTTTTTTATTTTTTTCTCAGCTATTTTTTTTTTAAATGCTATATATGTGGTTTAAATGGCTTTAATTAAGTTTAATACAAGAAAACTTATATATGAATGGATGAAAGCTGGAGTTTTTCTTTTAATTTTACTGTTCCTGCTTTTCCTTTCTTTTTCTGTAGCTTCAGCAAGTAATATTCCTGTTGGTGGAGATTCTTTTGATGATATAAATAATGCTATTAGTGTTGCTAGTTCTGGAGATGTTATTCAATTAGGTTCAAATACTTTTAAAAGTAATGGTTCGGGAATTAGAGTAACTACGGAAAATTTAACTTTTATTGGTGCTTCTCCTAATAATCCTGCAACAGTATCTGGAGAAAATATCAGCAGAATTTTCTTGATTAATGCAACAAACATCACATTTAAATATATTAACTTTATTAATGGCAATGGACACGGTTCTACTGGAACAGCCATTCTAACTTATTCTAAAATAACTGTTGACAACTGCACTTTTTCAAACAACATTGGAGAAAGTGGAGCAGCTATTTTAATAGGTCCTCTAGGATATAACTCCATGATAAAAAATTCCATTTTCAACAATAATAAAGGAATACAAGCAGGCACAGACAATTTTATTCAAGGGGGAGTAATAAGATCTGCTACAACAAACTTAACAATCACAGACTCAGCATTTACTAACAATTTCGCCATAAATGACGGAGGAGCTATTTCTATAGTCAATGGAATAGGAAATAAAATTATCAACTGCAAATTTATCAATAACAGTGCAAATATGGGTGGAGCAATCAGAATCTCTGACTCTGAAGCAACTATTAGCAACTCCATATTTAATCAAAACAATGCAAGCAATGTAGGAACAATATTCATATTAAACGGATCAGCCACAATATTAAACTCTAACTTCACCTCTAACAAAGCAAACAACGGTGGAGCAATAGGAATATACAACCGAACCACCAATGACAACAAAATAATCATCTTAAAAAACTTAACCTTTGACTCAAATAAAGCCACAGACATGGGTGGAGCAATTTATACCCGAATTCCAATCAAATACCTAAATGATTCCATATTTAAAAATAATTCTGCTATGGATGGAGGGGGAATATACTCTTTAAGTAATTTACAAATTAATGCAGTTAATTTCTCACAAAACACTGCTACCACCTCTGGTGGAGCAATTTACACAAATGGTCAAATAAGTATTTCTTCTAAATCTAATTTCACCTTAAATAATGCAAAAAATGGTGGAGCCATATACACTCTTAAGAATTTAAACATTTCAAACTCCATATTTAGCAAAAACAATGCCATATCCAATGGTGGAGCATTGTATGTCAATGGAGGAACAACTAGAATATTAAGCAACTCAAACTTTTCATCCAATAGTGGAGTTAATGGTGGTGCGATTTATTCTAATGGTGTATTAAGTATTGTTTCAGCTAATTTTAATGACAATCTTGCAACTGGCAGTGGTGGAGCTATTTATTCTCTTAAAAACTTACAAATTTCTTCATCTAAGTTTAATGGAAACAATGCATCAGTTAGTGGTGGAGCATTATATTTAAATGGCGGAACTACAACCATTACCAGTAAATCTAATTTTAATAACAATAAAGCTATTAATGGTGGTGGGATTTACACTAATTCTAATTTAACCGTTAGTTCTATTGGATTTTCAAGTAATGTTGTTAGTTCTAATGGTGCTGGGCTATATATTAATGGTGGTACTGTAAATATTTTAAATAATTCTAATTTCACTAATAATAAAGCTGTTAATGGTAGTGGTGTCTACAGTAATGGTAAATTAGTTGTTAATAATGTTTTATTTTTAAATAATAATGCATCTGCTAATGGTGGAGCTATCTTCAGCTTAAATGATTTAAATATTTCTAATTCCCTATTTAGTAAAAATAATGCCGTATCCAATGGTGGAACATTGTGCGCCAATGGAGGAACAACTAGAATATTAAGTAATTCAAATTTTTCATCTAACAGTGGTGTTAACGGTGGTGCGGTTTATTCTAATGCTGTATTAAGTATTGTTTCAGCTAATTTTAATGATAATCTTGCAACTGGTAGCGGTGGAGCTATTTATTCTCTTAAAAATTTACAAATTTCTTCATCTGAGTTTAATGGAAACAATGCATCAGTTAGTGGTGGAGCATTATATTTAAATGGTGGAATTACAACCATTGCTGGTAAATCTGTTTTTAATAAGAATAAAGCCGTTAATGGTGGTGGGATTTACACTAATTCTAATTTAACCGTTAGTTCTATTGGATTTTCAAGTAATGTTGTTAGTTCTAATGGTGCTGGGTTATATATTAGTAGTGGTACTGTAAACATTTTAAATAATTCTAATTTCACCAACAATAAAGCAATTAATGGTAGTGGTGTCTACAGTAATGGTAAATTAGCTGTTCATAATGTTTTATTTTTAAATAATAATGCATCAGATAATGGTGGAGCGATTTATTCTAATAACCAGGATTCAATCAACATATCTAATTCTTATTTCAATGGTAATAGTGCAACTAATGGCGGTGCTCTTTATCTTGAATCAAAATCATATATAACTTCCTCTAATTTTCTAAATAACAAAGTTAACAGTGGAAATTCTATTGTACATTTAAAAAATGTAATTTTAATTCAAAATAACAATTTTAATAGCAATATTGGAGGAGGATTAGAATTAACAGGTAATGGAACTATTGTTTCTGGAAATAAATTTGTTAGCAATAGTGGAAATGGTGCTTATAGTCCTAATCTTAAAGATGGAATTATAAATAATAATGTTTTCCAAAATAATAGTGAAATTGGATTTTATGCTAAAGGGAACAATAATAAAATCTCCAACAATAACTTCACCAATAATAAAAAGGGAACTGAGATTGTTGGCGATGACACTGAATTTAAAAACAATAACCTAAGAAATAACAATTTTGAAGGAGCTATTTTAACTGGAAACCGTGTAAACATCCTTAACAATAATATTTCAGGTAATAAAGGCAATACATTAAAAATTATAGGTAATTATGCTACAATTGAAAGAAATTTAATTTATAATAACCTTGCTATTAAATCTAATGATTATGTAATTCTCATTAAAGGCAACTATGCTAAATTAAGATACAACACAATTAAAAATAATAATCTACAAGGGATACATTTATCTGGTGACAATTCCCAAATAACCTATAATATTTTATCTAATAATAATAACCAGCTAATTGTAGATGGAAATAAAGCAATAATAAAATACAATAATATTTCTAACAGTAAAAACAATGGCATTTATCTAAATGGAAACAATGGGAATGTTTCATATAACTATGTTCATCACAACAACAAAACAGGAATTGCTATAAAAGGAAATTATAATAAAATCTCCAACAACACAATTAAAAACAACAAAGCCCAAGGACTTTACATAAAAGCTAACAAATCAAAAATCTTAAACAATAACATAAACAACAACCTTAAAAACGGAATCAAAGGAGAAGGAAACAATAACCTATTTAAAAATAACTCCATTACCAACAACTCTAAAAAAACAAAAAACTCTGCAATTCACTTCAAAGGAAACCATAACAACTACACACACAACAAAATCCACAACAACGGACATCATGGACTATATACAATAGGTAAAGGCAATAAAATAGCTTACATGATTCTAAAAGATAATAAAAACACTCAAGTAGTTATTCAAGGAAATAATAATTTAATTTACAATTTAACTACTTACAATAGCCCTAAATCAGGACTAACCATAATTGGAAATAACAATAAACTATTTAAAAGCAAAACTTACAAAAACAAAATCCACGGACTTGTAATCAAAGGAAATAACAACCAAATTAACAAAACAACCATTAACTCAAACAACAACACAGGCATCTTAATTAATGGCTCTAACAACAAATTCATACAAAACACTATAAGATCCAATAATATTGGAATATATAATAAAATAGGGAAAAATAATTTATATGGTTATAATAATATTGTTAATAAAAAATACAATTTATATCTAAAAAAAGGATCAGTCAAAGCAGAATTTAACTGGTGGGGAAAAAACGAAATATACAAAGTAAAAAATGCTAAGATTAATAAATATGTTATTGCTAAATTAATTGCTCCTGAAACCATAAGCTTAAAAAAGAAACAATCATTCTATGTTATTTTTAAAGATAATAAGAACAAAAAATTAAAATTAAGTATTCTCTCTTTAAATTTAAAATCCTCATTTTATAACGGGGATAATAAAATATTTACTAAAAACCTTAATGTTTCAAAAAATAAAGGTGAAATTACCAATTTTAATATTAGTAAATTAGGTATTTATTCATTAAAATCTCAAATTGATTCTCAACTATTATTTAAAAATTATTTCATGCTTTATGATAAAAAGGGCTATAGCTCTGATAATAAGAAATTTTCAAAATACATGGGAACTGCCATTGTAAAAGAATCAGAAGTCATATTAGCAGAATCTGCTAATCAATTAAATAGTAAAAAAGGCAGTAAAAGTGGTTTTGATGTTTGGAAATGGATGAATACTCCTATCAAAGGTGCGAAAATACCTTATTTTAAAGAAATTGGCAAGTTACCTGGAGGGAAATATTTACAATCAGGATTAGATTTTTTCTTAGGAACAGACGGTGGAAATATTACTCCACTAACCATAGTTTTTGCAGTAGTCAGTTTCATACCTGGTGGAGCACTAGCAACCCGTGCAGGTAAAGGATTATTAAAATTAAGCCCAAAACTAGCAAAATTAATACCTAAGGTATCTAAGTTATTTAAATCTCTAAAAAATTCTAAAATTGTAAAAGCTATGACTGATGCGATTGATTCTATTAAAAAATATAAAGATGCTATTTTAGATGGGTTTGAGTTAATAGCTAACCCAAACAAATTATTTGCTGTAGCTGGTAAGTATATTTTTGGTAAATCTGGTGTTGTTGAAAAATTTAAAAATTTAGCTGCTGTGCAACGAATTCTAAAAACTCCTATAGGCAAATTTTTAGTTTCAACTAAAAAAACTTTATCTAATTCATATGATAAATTCCTCGAAATGACAACCATTAGTTCCTTAAATGAAAATTATAATAATGCAAAAAAGAATGTTGTAAGTTTGTATAATGCAGGTAAAAAAGAAATTAAAAAATTAATTAATAATCCTTTAGGATATTTAAAAGGAGCTGGAAAAAATACAGTTAACTGGATGAAAAATACAGGTAATTGGATAAAAAATGCAATACTTAAAAAATAGTATATGATTTAATTTAATAGGTGATTTATATGGGTTTATTTGATACTTGGGATGATATTTTTGATGAAGATATTTCTAATTTAGATAAATATCATGATGTAAATAGAATAGAGCAGATAATAACTTTAATGAAAGGATTTAGGAAAAATAAATTTTATAAAGACTTAGCTAATATTGATCATTTAGGTAAGAAAAGTTTGCTTGCTTCTGATAACAATTTAGCAATAGATTTTAATAAAACTCCCAAATTTAAAATAGTTAAAAAAGGTTTGGGGAGAGATTACCTTCCTTTTTATCTTCCACCTTTGACAAGGACCATTAATTTCTCAGAATTAATGGGTATGTATGCTAATATTAGTACTAGCTATGTTTATAGCTCTGGGCATCGTTTAACAGTTGATGAAAATAAAGCTATCATATTTGGAGATATAGGTGAAAGAGTAACTTTTTTTGTAGAAGATTTTGAAAAAGATGAAAAAGTCCCTGAATATAATATAGAATTTTTCAAAAAACTAAAAAAAATTAAATTTGAAAATAAAAGAACAACTAAACTTATGGATGACATATATAACATAGATACTTCAATTTCCGCGGAATTTTCACTTCCTTCTATTTTTAGTAGAACAATGCTTCATGGAAGCATTTATATAATGGGTTGTAATGCCTTAAAGAATGGTCGTGAGGTCATTACTTGTGATGATGTTGTTGTTGCTTATTTAACTACTTTTAAAATTTTTATGACTGATCTTAGATCTTTGATTTTGGTAAATGATGATAAATAATTTTATATGGAGTGGTTTTAAGTGATTAAGGAAATTATTGGGTTTATTTGTGCTGTATTTGTCTTTATATTTTTGATTATGGTTTTGGGTTTTGTTTTAGTTACTTTTAATCTTGAGGACATTGGAGATAATTTTATTGTTCGGATTATTGTGATGGTGTTAATTTTTGGTATATCTGGATTTACTTATAGAACAATAGCTAATTTTAATAAAGAAAAGAATGATGCTGATTCTAGTGGGCATGATATTGTTTCCGAGGATGCAAATGATGTTCATTATGATATGATTGAGAAAACTGTTGAAAAACCAAAATATCCTTTTGATAATGAGGAAAATCTTAATTCTGATTATAACTATAATGATATTGTTGAAAAAGGAGAAAAATACGAAAATACTTTAGATAATGATGTTAAAGGAAAATCTGGTATAGGCACTGGGGTTAAATTAGCTATTGGTGTTGTTATCCTTGTTATTGTGGTTTTCGCTGGTTTGGTTGTTGTGGGAATGTTTGCTGATAGTGATGTGGATAACCCTAATGTTTTTAATGATTCTAATATTTCTTTTAAATATCCTGGTAATTGGGTTCGTGCAAATGACTCTGAAATCTACTTAGTTCTTGAAGGAGATGGAATTGCACTGAATATGAATACTTTCAACAGTGAAGGATATTCACTTGATTATATAATAGGCGAATATATGTTAGATTCTAAAAAGGACAATGTTACATTAGTATCTAAGAATGAAACCATTGTTGATGGTATTAAAGCTTATGATATTACTTTTAAGCTCAACCAGGATAAAAAACATTATTCAAGAACTTTAATCTTTCAATCCAATGATAAATCTTATATTTTTGCCTTTAATTGCTTGAATTTAGATGAAATAAATGAACCATTTAATCTAGTTAAAAATAGCATTAAAATTAATAGTTAAGATTAGTAATTAGATTAATTCGAGGATAAATTAATTCCTTCTTAATATTTTCAATTATTATTAATATAAATAATATGTAGGTGTTTATTATGGGATTGTTTGATGATTGGGATACAATTATAGAATTAGATTTGAGAATATTTGACGAATTTAAAGATGTTGAAAGAACTGATGAGCTTTTAACTCTTTTGAAAGGTCTTCGGATGAATAAAGAACATAAAAAAATCCTTAAATTAATGGCTTAGGTATTTTAGGGTCTTTTTTCTTTTCTTTTTTTCCTATTTTTTCTAATCTTTTTTCAAGGAAGAATTTTCCATTTTCTGTAAATGCAAAAATAGGAATGGATTCTCCAACTTTAAAAATAGCATTATTTTCTCCTTTATCTCTCATACACTTTGATGCACAACCTGTAGATACATCACAGTATTTTGAAAGATCTTCTGCTTCTGTGTTGTTGATTCCAGATGAGTGAACTGAGAAAATGTATACTTCAATATCCTTATTTTCTTTTTCAATTTCTCTAAGCTTTTTCCCATCTTCAGCTGAAGCTATTGTAACAGCTATACTTTTATATCCTTTTTTAATGGCTAAGCTTAATCCAGCTATTTGGTTTATTTCAGCGGTTTTAGGATTTAATACATTTTCTTTTCCAACATTTTCAATGATCTCTGGAATTGGGCTTGTTTTTACATAACCTGAAACTCTACCACCAATTCCTTGAGCTTTTTCTGGCTCTTTTACAAGGACAGTTCCACAGCCATCACAAACCATAACTACACAGTCAATAATTTCTTCTTTTAAAAGTGTTGAAAGTGTTTCAGAAACACCAAAAGATAATAAATCAGCTATTTCTACTTCTCTACTTGGAGTACACATTCCAAAACTATTTATTCTAAATTCCATATTTTCTTTAATGGTTTCTTTTGTGATTTCTTCAATTCCTCTGTACTTGTGAAATAAGGGACAGTATTCTATTTGAGGCTCTCCTACTTCAACTACTTTTCCATCTCTTATTATCACTTTGGCTTTACCCATTGCTTCAATTATGTGTTCATCCATTATTTTGCCTCTTTTATTTTGTAGTTTTTTTATTTATCTTCATTTTTTTTAATTTTTATTACTTTTATTTTAAATTTATTTTTTAATTTTACTTTTTTAATTATATTAATACCATTACTAAGTTTGTTAAATATTAAATTTATAAATTTCTATTTTAAAGCAACTTTGTCTAAACAATTTTTTAATATAATTGCTATTAAACTTAGAAATATTTTTTTATATTTTATACTTCGATTAAAATTTTCAATATAAAATTTAGTGTCTTTTCTTAAGTTGATGAGTGAGAAATGCTCACCTATTTTATTGGAAAACCCATTAAATATATAAATAATCAAAAACAAAATAGTTATATAAATAGAATTGGTGGAAAACATGGAAAAATTACCAGTTGGAATACAAACATTTAGTGAAATAAGAGAAGATGGATATAAATACATAGACAAGACTAAATATCTCCATAAAATAGCTACAAAAGGAAAACCTTACTTTTTATCAAGACCAAGAAGGTTTGGAAAATCTTTACTTATCAGTACTTTAAAAGAGCTATTTGAAGGAAATAAGAAATTATTTGAAGGACTATATATTTACGATAAATGGGATTGGGAAGACAAATACCCAGTAATACATCTAGATTTAGCTGGAGGAACTTATGATACTGTGAATGAATTAGAAGATAATGTAAATGATAAAATTTATAGAATAGCTAGAAGTTTTCAAATAGAAATACATAGTAAAACATTAAGCGAAAAATTCACAGATTTAATAACTGAAGTATATAACAAATTTAAGAAAAAAGTAGTTGTTCTAATTGATGAATATGACAAGCCAATTATTTCAAATCTCCAAAATAAAAACCTAGAAGAAATTCAATCTAAATTAGGAAGCTTCTATGAAGTTTTAAAAACAAATGATTGCTATACTAAATTTGTCTTTATAACCGGAGTATCTCAATTTGCACATGTGTCCATATTTTCAAAATTAAATATTATGGATGATTTAACCCTTGTTGATGAGTTTAATTCTATTTGTGGTTACACACAAGAGGAATTAGAGGACAATTTCCAGCCATGTATTCAAAAATTAGCAGATAAATTCCAAATGACTTACTTGGAAACTTTAGAGAGAATTAAAATATATTATAATGGTTATAGTTGGAATGGTAAAGAAAGTGTGTATAATCCTTATTCTACACTATTATCATTTAAGCATAGTAAATTTTCTAAAAGTTGGTTTAATACAGGAACACCAAGAGTATTAGTCAATTATCCTATGAATAAATACAATATTAAAGCTATTGTAGAACCAAGTATAATTTCTGATGATGAAATTGAAAATATAACTACAAATTATATAAAAGACGAAGTATTACTTTTCCAAACAGGATACTTAACAGTAGATAAAATTGAAACAAATGAGGTTGGAAATTTATACCACTTAAGAATCCCAAATTATGAAGTAAAAACTGCATTATTTAAAAATCTTGTAATTCAACACTCAAAAATACCTATCTCTGATGTCTTGGAATATGCAAATAAACTCTTAAAATATACAATCGATGGGAATTGTGAAAAAATAAAAGAAACATTAGGAGACTATCTCTCACCTATTCCAAATGAATTAAGAGGAAATAATGAACGATATTATCATGTGTTAGTATTTATGTTGTTATATAATGCAAAAATACATGTACACAGCGAAGTACATAGTTATAAAGGAAATGCAGATATTATAATTGAAGAAAATGATTATGTAATAATAATTGAGTTTAAACAAAGCAATGAAAAATCAATAGAATACATGATAAATGAAGCATTAGAACAAATTGAAAAACAAGAATATGGAAGACAATACAAAAATAAAAAAATCATAAAAGGAGCTATTGTATTTAAAGACAGCGAAATAGGATGTAAATTAATCAAAGAAGATATTCCTTGAAAAAACATTTAAATAATAAATTTTTATTGTAAAAGGGCTGTGCAACAATTCGAAAATTTAAGTTTCTAAATTTAATTAATTAAGTTGAAATTAGATTTATAAAGTTATAATGACGTTTATTATAAAAATAAACATTTAATAAAATTCTATTTTAATTAATATTAACAGCTATTTACTAAAAATAATTATTTTTAAACATTTAATTTTATTATTTTTTAAAATATTTTAATTCAAATTTAACTGATTAATATGAGTTATTTGCTAATTATAATTATTTTTAAATATTTATTTTTTATAAAAATATGTATTAACAGTGTATATGCATTTTAATATGTTTAATAAATTGTATATGAAATTCTTCTGATAATTGCTGTATGTTTTTTCTTATTAGATAATTAACAGTTATATTTTTTTACTTTTTACATGTATATAGTATTCAAACTATTTTTTAATATAATTATTTAAAAAAGTATTACCTAATTTTTAAAAAAATAAGAGGAAATATTTCATCCTCTTTGAATTGTTTTTAAATAATAGTTTTTTGTATAATTTTTTTAAGAATTAACTATAGTGGGTTAGGGTTTCTTCACTGTTGTAAGCAGGTTTGACCTTTTCCATAGCTTTGTTGAAGTATTTCATAGTGACTTCTTCTGCTTCAAGGTTGTCTCTTAAAGTTAGCATTGCAGCTTCTCTGCAAACAGCTTCTATATCTGCACCAACATAACCATCTGTGTTTTTAGCTAATTTTTCAAGTTTGACATCTTTTGCAAGTGGCATGTCTTTTGAATGGACTTTAAAGATTGCAAGACGACCTTTTTCATTAGGATTTTCTACCTTAATGTGTCTGTCAAATCTTCCTGGTCTCATAAGTCCTGGATCGATAATGTCTGGTCTATTTGTAGCAGCGATTATTGCAACATCTCTAAGTTCTTCCATACCATCAATTTCAGTTAATAGTTGGTTAACAACTCTTTGTGTTACACCAGAGTCTCCTCCACCATCACCACGAGCATTTGCAATAGAATCAATTTCATCAAAGAAAATAACTGTTGGTGCAGTTTGTCTTGCTTTTCTAAATATTTCTCTTACACCTTTTTCAGATTCTCCTACCCATTTAGATAATAATTCTGGACCTTTAACTGTGATAAAGTTTGCTTCACTTTCATTTGCTACTGCTTTTGCAAGTAAGGTTTTACCTGTTCCTGGAGAACCAAAAAGTAGAGTTCCTTTAGGTGGTTTAACTCCAAATTTCTCAAAAGTTTCAGGATGTTTAAGAGGCCATTCAATAGCTTCTTTTAACTCTTGTTTAGCATCATCAAGACCGCCAATATCATTCCAACCAATGTCTGGAATTTGAACAAGAATTTCTCTAAGTGCAGAAGGTTGAATTTCTTTTAAAGCTTCTTTAAAGTCTTCTTTTCTTACAATTAATTTTTTAAGAGTTTCTTTTGGAATTTCTTCATCAGTTTTAATCTCTGGAAGAACTCTTCTAACAACTCTCATAGCTGCTTCTTTACAAAGGGCTTCAAGGTCTGCTCCAACAAAACCATGTGTAATTTCAGAAATTTCCTCTAAATCAACATCTTTATCTATTGGCATTCCTCTTGTATGGATTTCCATAACTTCTTTTCGTTCTTCCTTATCTGGAACACCTATTTCAATTTCTCTGTCAAATCTTCCAGGTCTCCTTAAAGCACCATCAAGTGAGTCTGGTCTGTTAGTTGCACCGATTACAACTACTTGTCCTCTTGATTTTAGTCCATCCATTAAAGTTAAAAGTTGGGCAACGGTTCTTCTTTCAACTTCTCCTGGAGTATCTTCTCTTTTAGGAGCTATTGCATCTAATTCATCAATGAAAATAATGGAAGGAGCATTTTCTTCTGCTTCTTCAAAGAATTCTCTTAAGTTTTCTTCAGAGCCACCTACATACTTGCTCATGATTTCAGGACCATTGATTAAAATAAAATGGGCATCACTTTCACTTGCAACAGCTTTAGCCAATAATGTTTTACCTGTACCAGGTGGACCATGCATTAAAACACCTTTTGGAGGAGCAATTCCTAATCTTTCAAATAATTCTGGTCTTTTAAGAGGAATTTCAATCATTTCACGGACTTTTTTAACTTCTTCTTTTAATCCACCAATGTCTTCGTAGCTTACATCAACAAGGTTTGTAATTCCTTCTATTTTAGAAACATCAACAGGAGTACTTTGGACTTCAACTTGAGTATTTTGAGTAACAACAACAGGTCCAGATGGATATGTAGAAACAGCTGCAAATTTTAACTCTCCCATAGGAGATAAATCCATCATGTCTTTGAATATATCATCAAATAATCCTCCACGAGGTAATTTACCTCCTTGTGGCATAATAGGTGCTTTAATTCCAGATACAACAATATCTCCTTGAACCATTACTTTATTTAAAAAGGGAGAACGTATATCTCCTTGCATATTTATATGGTGTTCTACTGGAGCAAAAACAACTTTTTTAGCTTCTTTAACTTCTGCTTTATGCACTTGTATTTCTTCTCCAATTGATGTTCCAGCATTTTTACGGCTTGTTCCATCAATTCGTATGATTCCAAGTCCTACATCTGATTGAGATCTATAAGCTCTAATAGCACTAGTTTTATTTCCTTTAATTTCTAAAATATCTCCATCAATTAAATTAAGTTTTTCCATGACAGCAGGATCAACTTTAGCTATTCCTCGTCCTACATCTCTTTGGGAAATGGCTTCTGCAACTTTTAGTTGTGTTGGTTTTTCAATATTTTCTTTCTTTTCCATAAGAAATCCTCCGATAATTTTAGTTTTTATATTTAATTTTTATATATAGTTTAGTTTTAATTTTTATTTTAGTTTTTATAAATTATTTTAGTTTTTACAAATTAGATAAAAATTATATAAATTAGATAAAAATAAAGTTAAAATTTTAATATAAAATATCATTTTCAATACCATTTTGAAAATTGAATTGTAAATAATATTATAATTTGTTTAATCAGGACATTTAATTAAAATTATTAAGAATTATATAACTAAATTTATAATAAATTAAATTTATATAGATTCATACTTACATTTTTATATAAAAAGTTGAAAAATTATTCAGCAAAGTTTATTTTAAACATTTTAAAATTTGAAAATATTTAATTAAAAATAATATTATATAAAAAAAATACATTTTAATTTTGTATTTTGGATAATAAATATAAATAATCCATTTATTTAAATTTTTTTACTCCAAATTCTTTTAGTTAACTTTTGTAAGTATAACTATATTTTGTTGTTTATACTATATAAATGTTTAGGTTTTTAGTTTTTTTTTAGCTTTTTTATTCATTTACTCATTTATTCATTTACTATTCTTATATTTTTAAAAAATTTTACATTTTTTTATTTTTGAATATAACTTTAACACTTAATTTTGTGTTTTTTATCTTATAATTCCTCCAAATCCTTTTAATATTTTTGTTACTTTGTATAAATCTTTTTTTTTAAATGTTGTTATGGAAAAATTGATACTTATTTGATTTTCGTTTATTTGATTTCCTTTATAAATTTCTACTATTTTAACATTTATTACATTAGGCACAATTTCTAAAGTGTTTTTAATTACTTCTGGGTCTGAATTCTTATTGAAAACTACAGTTATTTGATAATTTTTTGTTGGAATATTGTTTTTTTTCCATTTTAAAAAGTCTTCGCTAGATAAAAGCTCGATATTAGAAATTTTTAATCTTTGGCATTTTTTTGCTTTTGAATTTGGGTTTTTTATAAAAATGAAATCAGAATCTATTTTTTCTAAAAAACCATAATGGATTTCTTTAGAGTAAATATGCTTAACAGCTATTTCTTTTTTTAAGGATTCTGTTAACTTTATTAATTCATTGGTAATTGAATCAATAGCTTTATCACTTCTTCCAAGACTTGATTCAATATCATTTATATTTTTTGTAGCAGAAATAGCTATTTCTTTGAATTTTTCTTTGTTGTCTGAGTTTAAAGATTCATTAATTTCTTTACTAGCATTTAAAAAACATTCTCTAATTATTTTTCCTTTTAAATTGTCTTTTTGAATAGAATAGGTTAATTCAGGGTTTTGTGAAACAATACGCCCAATAATATCCACCATTAAATTGTAAATTGGGCTTGCAAATTCTCTTGTTTTTTTAATGTCTACTTTTAGTTTTTTTAAAGCATAAGCTGTTGAAATGTATGAAAAATGAGTTAAAACCTGCACAATTCCCATCATTTTGTCATGTTCTTCTGGACTTGTTTCAATAACTTTAACTTGATGATTTTTAAGATAATTTATTATTTTAAAATACCATTTTCCCTTTTTAAGAGGAGTTAAAACCATAACTTGTCCTTTAAGACTAGTAGTTCGTGGACCAAATATAGGGTGTATTGGAATGAATTCATGATTTTTTGGCAGGTATTTAACCATTGCCTTTGCTGGCTTTTCTTTAATTGACCCTACATCAATTACTAATGAATTAGGCTTTAAAAAATTAGCTATTTCTTGTATAACATTTTCTATTTTATCTATAGGAACAGCAATTATTATTATGTCTGATTTTGAAGCTGTTAGTTTGTTATCATTAGAGAATTGGAGACCTAATTCTTTTGCTGCTTTTTCTCCTTTGCTAGTATTTTGTCCAGTTATGAGTAATTCAAATCCTTCTTTTTTTAAGAATTTAGCAATAGTTTTTCCTAAACCATCTGTTCCTCCCAGTACTGCGATTTTCATATTATCATTTATTATATTTCTATTAAGCCATTTATTTCTATTAAATTATTTATTTTTACTAAATTATTTATTTCTATTAATAACAATGTAAGCTTTTTCGGCTAAAAATCCACCTATGAATCCTAAAAATCCACTAATAACCATAGTGGCTAAAAATCCTAATATTAAATTGATTTGGTCCATACGTACTTGTGCTAACATTCTTTCAGGAATATCTGGAGTGATGACCATTCCGTAGGCAAAATTTAACGTTGAAAAAATCATTGCTGTCATTATTCCAACTAAATAGCTCTTTTCTTCCTTAGAAACCATATAAGTTGATAAAAAACCAATAAATGCTAATACAAATACATTATCAAACAAAAATGATAAAATAAATCCTATAATCAAACTGATTATAATTGCACTTGTTTCACTATACTCTGCCATGATTTTTCCTTTATTATTTATTTAATGCTTTTATAAACAATTATTTTGTTTTTCCAGTTATTAATGAATTTTTTTCAATATTGGCTTTTTACTTTTTTACTTTTTTTTTTTAAAAAACATTTTTTTATTTTATAATTTTTATATTTTTATTTTATAATTTTATATATTTTTTATTATAAAGTTATTTGTATTTTTTTTTATTCCTTTATTTTTTATTCATTATCTTTTTATTCTTTTTTTTTATTTCTTTAAAATTTTTAAACTATATTTTTATAATTCTAAGATTATTTGTTTTGAATATTAGTTTAAATAATATTTTTCACCTTCATTTAATTAAATATAATAAATTAGTTAAATATTAAGTTAAATACAATTTAAATGTGCTTAGATGTTATTTAAATTTATTTTTAAAGGTTTTTTTCTTTTAATTAATTGAATTAGAATAATTAGTAAATATTGATTAAATTTTTCTTTTTAGTTTTGTTGCCAGTTTCATGTTCTTTATACAATTTTTCTATTTCTTTTAAGTCTTTAACTAGCATTTCAGCCATGTCCCTTGAGAAATTTTCCTTTATTACTATTCTTAAAACAGCTATTTCTTCTATATTTGGAGGCATGGTGTATGCTGGGATAATCCAGCCATGCTCTCTTAGCTTGTTGGAAATTTCAAATACATTGGCGGTTTTTTCATAATTTTCCTTTAATTTCATGGTTATAATTGGAAGTTCTAACTCTTCATCTAAAAAATCAAAAATATCTAGTTCTTTTAACATATTTTTAAGGTATTTAGCTGTTAACATTAGATTTTCCATAATGTCTGTGTAACCTTTAATACCAAGGCGCAATAAGTTGTAATATTGTGCTAAAACCATACTACTTCCCTTAGAAAAGTTTAAGTTGAATGTTGGTAATTCTCCACCTAAATAATTTACATTAAAAATTAAGTCTTCACTTAGATATTTTTTATCTTTAAAAATCAACCATCCAACACCTGGATATACAAGACCGTATTTATGACCTGAAACATTTATAGACCTTACATGTGAAAGCCTAAAGTCCCATTTAAATTCAGGATCGATAAAGGGAATAACAAAACCTCCACTTGCAGCATCAACATGAATTGAAATATCCCAACCTTTTTTTTCTTTTACCTCTTCTAGTAAACTATTTATTTCATATATTTCATCAATTTGACCTGTAAAAGTTGTTCCTAAAACAACACCTACAGCTATTGTGTTTTCATCTACATATTCTTTTACACTTTTGGCAGTTAAAATGTATTTATCTTTTTCCATAGGAACCATTCTTAGCTCAACATCGAAGTATTTTGCAAATTTCTTCCAAACAACATGAACATCAGCTCCAATGACTATATTGGGATTTTGATTGTTTTTAATTCCTTTTTTTTCTCTACTTTCTCTCCAATGCCATTTATGGGCAAGTAAACCTAGCATAATAGCTTCAGATGATCCGATTGTACTTGTTCCTACAAAATTATCTTCTTTACTGGCATTAAATAGCTTTGCTAACATGTTAATTACTCTGTCATGTATTTTACCAGTTTGAGGGTATTCGTCATTGTCTACAAAATTTTTGCCATTGTTTTCAGCTATTAATTTGTCTGCCTCTTCTTCCATCCAAGTGGTTACAAAGCTTGCAAGGTTTAAGTTGGTGTTTCCATCTAAATTTAGCTCATCATGGATTAATCTGTAAGCTGTTTTTGGAGACATTCCTTCTTTAGGAATTTCAAACTTAGGAATGGGTTGAGAAAAATATCTGGTTCCATAAATATTGGTATTTTCAGATTTGTCTGATTTTTTATGATTTGGTGATAACATTTTATTTCTCCTGTTGTTTGATTTATTTTCTTATTTTTTTCTTATTTTTTTAAGATTATATTGTTTTATTTATTTTTCTATTTAATTTAACTTTTATAAATTTTTCTTAAAATATAAATAGTTAACTTATTAATAATTAATATATCAAGTATTTTTTAAAAAAATAAAAAGAAATCTTTTAAATAAAATTTAGAGTTAATTATTTCTTTTAATTTATTCTTTTTCAGCAACAACAGCAGTTCCATATGCTAAAACTTCTTGCATACTTTGAGCTATGTCATTTGAATCAAATCGGACAGCGATAATTGCATTTGCACCCATTTCTTTTGCATGAGCAATTAAGTTTCCAAGAGCCTCATCACGTGTTTCTTCCATCATTGTAACATAAGCACCGATTTTTCCACCAACAACACTTTTTAATCCAGCACTAAGGTTTCCACCTATACCTCTACTTCTAACAGTTAATCCGTAAGCAAATCCTTTAGTTTCCAGTATTTTAAATCCAGGGACATCATTTGCAGTTGATAAAATAAATTCATTGACTAAAACCATTTTTTAACCTCTTTAAAATTATTATTTTATATATTATCTTATATTATGCATGATTTATATATTTATAGTTTTGATAAAAGCAATTCTGTCAAGTTAAGAATTTTTTGATTTTAAATTTCTTATTTTTTTGTTTTTTTTAGTTAAAAATTTTTTCTATTGTTGTATGGGTATCTTTTTTTTGGTTTTTTTGGTTTTCGTTCTGTTTTTGGTTTCTTTTTAACTTTTTGCATACATCTTTGGATGGTGTATTCTATTTTGTTCATGATTTTCGTTCTTTCGTTTTCATTTTCGGCAAAAATTATTTTGAATAGGTTTATTTTTAGTTTTCCTGCTAGTATGTTTATGTTGATTTTGTATTCGTGTTCGCAGTTTTTATATTTGTCTAAATTTTGTATTTTTTTGTTTAGTTCTATTTTAGAAGATATTAGCATGTTGTACATTATTACTTGGGAGTAGAAGTCTTGTTCTATGATTAATCGTCTTTTGCCTGAGAAGTTTTCTATATGTATTTTGTTTTTTAAAACGTTGTAGTTTTTTTCTATTCCCCATCTTTCGCCGTATAATTCTTTTAATTCCTCTGGTGATGCTATTTTTTGTGGTAAATTTGTTATTAGTGTTTCAGTTTCTCCTGTTTCTGTTTAACATTGACGATTCTTAGGTTTAGTGATTTTATTTCTTTTGTTTTTTCTTTTAATTGGTTGTTTTTTATTGATTGTGTTCTTGTTGCATTTAATTTGATGTCTGTGTATTCGTCATCGGTTTTCATGTATTTTTTTTCGTGTATGTAGTCTGTTTTTTTTAATCTGAATATAAATTTGCTTTCTTTTTCTATTAGTTTTAAGTATAGTTCGGTTGATGGGTAGAGTCTGTCGAAAATTATTATTGCTTTTTTTAAGTCTATTGTTTTGCTGGATTTTTCAATGTTTTCCTGTGCTAGTGTGTGTTCTCCAATGGACATTGGAGAAATTGTTGAGTCGATTATAAAGTCGTTTTTAACATCACAAAGAGTAGATATTCTTGCTTTGGGACTTTCTGCTTCTTTTAAGGCTCTCAATTGAACACCAAATTCTTCTCTTGTTATTTTTGCATTAGGCAAATCTACTGGTGATCCATCAATAGTTAAAACATAATATTCCTTGAAATCTTCTAAATAATCAGATTTAGTGGAATAAAAATCAGTTAAAGCATCTGTATCGGTTCTTTTAAAAATTTTCCAATCTAAAAATGATCTTCGCTCAGACAATGCTTGTTTGCTTATAGGTATTTCATCATCTCCAAATTTTTCATTAAAATAGTCTTCAATCTCTAAAACTATTGTTTTGCCTTTATTTCCAAGAATATAATAAACAACATCTTCAAAAGACATTTTGTGATTACGAGTAAATTTATTTTTTTCTAAAACAAAAGTTTCTCTTTCATTTTTTATTAAATTTTTTAATATCGTTAAATATGATTTTAACATCTTTAAACCTCACACATCCAACTAAATTTGAATAGTTTAGGAAAAAACAAAATAAAACTACATAAAAAATATAAATATAGATTAAAATAGTATTAACACCATATTTAATAAATATATAATACATTATATTTAAATTTAACTATTATAATTCACTTAAATTAATAAAAAAGAATAAATAAGTAATAAAAACTAATATAAAACTATTTTAATTTAAAAAACAATAAAAAAAAGAATATTATAGCAAAAATAGAAAAATAAAGGAAAAATAGAAAATATTTCTTAACTTGACAGAAATGTGATAAAAGAGAAATTTATAAATACAGTTACATTTTTCCCAAATACCAATAAACTATAAGATAAAGAATGAATGTATTTAATTAAGAGGCATGTCTTTAATAAATTTATAAAAAATAGAAAAGACATGGTAAATCTTTACATATCCAAATTTTACAAAGAAGTAAAAAATCCTAGTTTATATAAAAACTGGTTATATATCTGATTCATGAATACTTTGTCTCAAAATTAAGAGATGTACTATATTTAAAAATTTTATTTTTTTTTAAAAAATTTTTAACTCTCTGACCTTTTAGATTATTATTCTGGACATAAGAATAATGGATTATCACAATGAATTTAGTTAGTAGCTATGTGATACTGATCCTACAACATCTCCTGTTTTATCAGAAACTGTAACATAACCCATTTTTTCTCCAGTTTTTTCATCATAAATTGGAATTTTCCAAAACCCCTTTTTATAGTATGCTTTTTTGCCTAATTGGGATAAAGGATCGACTCCATTTTTAGCTTTTTCAATAGCTTCTTTTTGTGTTAAATGAGTATATTTTTTATTGTCATATTTTTTATTATTTTTGGCATAATCATTAGTATTATTAATACTAGAACTAATTTTAGTATTATTAGCAGTTTCAGTCAAGTTTGTATTATTTGTTGAAGAATTTTTTGTATTTGTATTATCATTTGAGACTGTTCCATTACTATTGCCATCTTCAATAAAATTGAATACTGCAATTCCACTAATTAATAATAATATGAATATTATAAATAGTATAATTTTTTTATTATTCATTGTAATCACCTACAATTCATCCTCTAGTTTTCAAATGCAAATAGCTGAATTTATGATTTTTTCCTGTTTTTCCATTACAACGCCATTCCCAGAAAGTATTACTTTCCCAAGCGGAAATATAACCTATAGCATAATTTTTCGACAATTTTATGTAATCCCAATTAGATTTAGTTTCAATTGGCCAGAGATCAGCACTTCTCCATTTACCATTAAGATATACTTGTGCCCATACATGACCTACATGGGCACCATCATTTGTAGAATGGGTTTTATACATTTTTGGATCATAGTAAAATTTAGCTTGATATCTTGTAGATAAGCCTGATGCACGGAATAAAGCTACTGTTATATGGGCAATACCCACACAGTTACTTTTTTTAGTAGCAAGAGTTTTGGAAGCAGATTTTGGTTGGTTTCCTTTATAAATTATATTAGTATTGACCCAATAAAGAATAGCATTTGCTTTTTCCAGGTTTGATTTTTTGTTTTTTGTAAGTTTTTTAGCTAATGCTATTATTTTGGGGTCTTTATATTTACAATCTTTTGTTAAATGCAAATATATATTTATTTTTTCATATTTAGTTATGTTCTCTATTATAGTGGTTTTAATTGTTGTTTTTTTAGTAGTGATATTTCCTAATTTACTTGCAGTAATAATAGTTTTAGTAATTGTTAGTTTATTTTTTTCTTTTTTATTTTTTGTTGAAGTTGAATTTTTAACATTAGAATTAGTTGCTATAAATGTAGTATTAGTTTTAATTTTAGTCAATTTATGTTTTATAGCAGTTCTATACTTTCCTTCTGGTTTTGAGCCTATTTTTGAAATTTTTATCCAAGAATTTTTATAGTGTTGCAATGTTTTTGATAATATTTTATTATTAGATGATGTAGAAATTGTTTCTTTTTTAGTAATATTTATAGAAGAAGATTTATTGATACTTGAAAAAAGACCTGTGTTAACATAGTTAATGACAGAATCATAATTTTTCAATAAAAAATTATTTATTGTGGGTATTTTAAATGTTGCTATTCCACTGCTATTAGTTGTTGCTTTATAAGTCATTCCATTGAGTTTTAAAGATATATTTTGCCCATATGGACGATCAGACTGATAAGGCTTAACACCATTAATAGTGACATTACCTTTATTGTAAATTGAGTTAATTACATTATCACCAACAATTAAATAAGAATCAATGCTAATATAATCGGTGTACTGGACTTTAATTAAAGGAAGATTAATATTATAAGTTTTAGCACAATTGTTACTAAAATTAACAGTAGTTATAGTTAATTTACCTGTATTGTATATTGCACTGCCATTGTTAGCAGAATTATTTGTAAAAATACTAATGTTGATAGTTATTGTGTTAGTTGAGTATATTGCTCCTCCATTGATTGTTGCTGTGTTATTTTTAAATGTAGTGGAACTAAGAGTTAAAGGTTTTGATGAATAAATTGATCCTCCATTTGTAGCTTTATTAGATTCAAAAACTGTATTGTCACTAATACTAGCCAATTTTGATGAAATATCTACTGCTCCTCCATTTTGAGTAGCTTTGTTGTTTTTGAATGTTGATCCACTTATTTTCAAATTAGTTGAATTTGAACCAGTAGCTATTGCTCCACCATTAGAATTAGCAATATTACTTGAAAATTCAATAAAATTAATGGTTAAATTAGAATTAGTGTAAATTCCACCACCATTAGTGGCTTTATTGTCATTAAAATTAGATTTACTTGTAATGGTTGTAACTCCACCATTTAAATATAATGCTCCACCGTTTAAATTAGCATTATTCTTATTAAAGCTAGTAGCAATAATATTTAAATCATTTAAACTGTAAATAGCTCCACCATTAGCAGATGCATTATTATTTAAAAATAAAACATTACTAACAACTAATTTACCATTACTGTAGACCCCACTACCATTAATCGCTTTATTATTGGTAAAATTAGAATTATTTAAAATACTTACAGTGCCACTGTTAATATATATCCCAGCACCACTAGAACTAACAATATTACTTGAAAATTCAACAGAATTAATGGTTAAATTAGAATTAGTGTAAATTCCACCACCATTAATGGCTTTATTGTTATTAAATGTAGATTTGCTTGTAATGGTTGCAATTCCGCCATTTAAATATAGTCCTCCGCCATTAGTGGATGCATTGTTTCCATTAAACTTAGATGAAGAAATTTGTAAGTTTTTAAGAGAGTAAATAGCTCCACCATTGCCAGTTGCATGATTATCATTAAAATTAGCTGAAATAATACTTAATACAGTGTTAGAGTAAATCGCACCACCGTTAATTCCATTATTGGATGAAAAATTTGAGTTGCTTAATATTCTAGTTGTTCCTCCATTGATATATAATGCTCCACCATTGGATATGGCATTATTTTTGCTAAATATGGAGTTGGAAATATTTAAATCCTTAAGAGCATATATGGCTCCACCGTTGTTTGCATTATTTGAGGTAAAATTAGATTTAGAAGAAATGCTTATTTGACCATTTGCATAAATTGCTCCGCCAGATGCAGTAGCAGTATTTTGTGAAAAATTAGCTGTATTAATTTGTAAATCATTTAAAGAATAGATTCCTCCA
>NZ_LWMV01000203.1 GCF_001639295.1 Methanobrevibacter curvatus
TAATGAAAATAAATTTTACCTCCATGAATGAACAATTCAAAATAGCTGATTTTCTAACAACACTTGATAGAAAAGTAAACCTTTTAGAAAAGAAATTAGATATTTTTAAGGATTTTAAGAAGTTTTGTATGGAACAATTATTCGCACAGAAATTAAGATTTAAATCTGCGAATGGTGAGGATTATCCTGATTGGGAGATTTTTGAATTTGATGAAGTTTTTAAAAGTATTTCTACAAAAAGTTATCAGATCAAAAAATCTGAAGTTAAATCTAATGGTAAAATACGAGTTATTGATCAAGGAAAATCTGAAATTTTAGGTTATTCTGATAAAGAATCAAAAATTTTCAGTAATCTACCAGTTATAATTTATGGAGACCATACTACCATTATTAAATATTCTGATGAAAAATTTATAGTTGGAGCAGATGGTGTTAAATTATTAAAAAATAAAGGAAATAATAAATTGAAATATTTATTTTATATTTTATACAATAATAATATTAAATCTGAAGGATATAAGCGTCATTTTTCTATTTTAAGGACAATAAATCTTCCAATACCTTCATTAAAAGAACAAACTAAAATAGCTACTTTTCTAACAAAAATAGATGATAAGATAGAAAAAATAGCTATTGAATTAGAAAATACAAAAGAATTTAAAAAAGGATTGCTACAACAAATGTTTTGTTAAATATGATATCTTTCTTAAAATACTTTAATGATATTCCAATTAAAAAAGTAAAATATTTTACTAAAAAGAATTATAATAAATTTATAATAATTTTTTAAAAGGTAGTAATAATGAGTAAGAAAGAAACTATTAATGTGAAAGGCACAAATGTTTCACTTATATCCAAAGCTAAAGAAGAGTATTTTTCACTAACAGATATTGCTAAATATAGAAATGATAAAAATCCTTCAGAAATTATTAGTCTTTGGCTTCGTACATTCAGCACAATAGAATACTTAGGTTTATGGGAAAAATTAAATAATCCAAATTTTAAACCCCACATATATGAGGGGTTTAAAGTTGAATCTGCAAAACCCCATTTTTGGATGTCCCCTAAGAAATGGATAAGCGAAACTAATGCTATTGGTATGATTTCTAAATCAGGACGGTACGGAGGTGGGACTTTTGCCCACTCAGATATTGCATTTAAATTTGCAGCTTGGATTTCTGCAGAATTTGAATTATATCTCATTAAAGAATTTAAACGTCTGAAAACAGAAGAACAAAAACATTTATCAAGCGAATGGAATTTACAGAGAACATTATCAAAAATTAATTATCGTATTCATACAGATGCTATAAAAGAAACCATTATTCCAAAAATTCTCACAAACGAACAAATATCATATGTATATGCAAATGAAGCTGATTTGCTAAATGTAGCACTTTTTGGAATGACTGCTAAACAATGGCGAGAAGCAAATCCTGATAAAAAAGGCAATATTCGTGATCATGCGACAATAGAACAACTAATTGTACTTTCAAACATGGAAGGAATTAATGCACTTTTAGTTAGAGAAGAAATTCACCAAAGTGAAAGAGTTGCACAATTAAATAAAGTTGCAATCACACAAATGCAGTCTCTCATAAATGACAGTAATATAACGAAAAAAATTGAAATAAATTTTATTTGAAATACAAATGTTTTGCTAAGAATTGTATGATTTAATAGAAAAATCAAAATATGTATATATTATTAAAAACAATTAATATATTAACAGGTAAAATCCTAGGAGCTTCGTCGCATTTGTGGGGAGTAAAGTGCTTCTAGGTTCTGGCCTTCGGGTAAAATTCATACTTTTTTCCTTTAACTCACTTCTATTATTTCTGTTTCTAATTTTATTGTGTCTACAAATTCTGATTTAAAAAAAGTAGAGAATTTAAAAAATGAATCTTACAAAGTGTTTTGTTAAACTTATTAGTTTTTAAAATATTGTGTAATTTTTGTATACAATACATTTTTCAGTACAGAAAAATAATCATTCATGATCTCGATTATTTTTTTTATTTTCTAAATCAACTCCCATTTGATGTATTTCTTCTATGGTTTTCTCATTCCATAAATTCTCCTGCCATTTGGTGTAATCAAATTTTTCACGGCTTAACATAGAAATAAATTTTTCAGTATCAATAGGCCCTAAATGTTTAATTAAAACATTTATTGCTTCTACACGAATAGCATTATCAGTTTTCATTATCATTCACACTCCTTACAAAATCAATAGGATTTATGACTTTTATTTCGTTAATATTCTTATTTAACAATCTTTTATCACAAGTTATAAAGTATTCGCAACTACTCAATGTTGCACATGCAATGTGCAATGCATCTTTCGATTTAATTCCTAATTTAGTCAATTCAACTCCTTTATTTAATACTTCTTGAGAAGGTTTACAGTAGCTAACTGCATTATTTTCCCATAATTGTATAGAAATTCTCTTTTTTCTTAGGATTGGATTTATTTTCTAAATTAAGCATATATGACCAAACCATATGGTATGCCCCATCTCTAATTTTTTCTTGAATGTCCATTTTGGCTATAGTTTCAAGTTGTATTTCAAGTTGGCTTTGATCATCTAAGGGCCTATTATAACAACATGTATCTAAATATATTTTCATTAAAAATCCCTTGAATTTATTCAAAATATATAAACTAAAAAAATTTATTTGTTTAATTATATAATTGTTTTGTTTATTTATCATTATATATTTTTTGGAAAGTGTAAAAATCCATACAATATTATTTAGTTGAAAATATTATATATTTTTTGATTAATTTAAACTTGTTCATGATTCTCTTAAAATTTTGAATTTTTAATTCCTTCACTAGAAAAACAAACCAAAATAGCTATTGAATTAGAAAAAACCAATAATTTAAAAATTATTACTACAACAAATGTTTGTCTAAAAAGAGAGAAATATAGAACTTAATATATCCTTTTTGGATTAGCTAAATTGTTAAAGTGTTTATCAAATGATATTATTTCCTCTATTCCCATTTGATTCATTAATTCTATATACAAACAATCAAAAAAAAGTAATCTTTTGGGATATTGATTAAGTACATTTTACATAACTTCATCATATAATCCAGTATCATCAACTATTTTAAATGTTCCATCTTTTAAACTAATATAAGAATCTTTTAATATGTCTTTTGAAACTTTTAATTTAACATTTAATACTGTTATTACTTCCATGATTATTGAGTTAGATATTATAAGTTCTTTATCTTTTATCTGCATCCAGATTTTTTTAGCTTTTACACTATGTTTGTCTTCAGCAAATAAACTTATTAAGAAATTTGCATCAAGGAATATCATAGTTGCCTCTTCTGACTTCTCGAACGGCTTCTACTGAATTAAATCCTTTTGGAGCTTTTACTATTCCTATCATATCATCAAAAGTTCTTTTTGATTTCATATTGGTTTTTTCCATAAAATTAAGCTTAGGGTTATTACTTACTATATCCTCTGCTGTTAGTTTTTTTGTGGCTTTTATTCCTTTTTCAATAATGTCTTCTAATATTTTAGTTTCTGTTTTGTTCTCTTTTTTAGCTATTTCACTAATAACTTTTAATAAATTAGGGTTAATCTCTTCAATGATAATATTCATTTTTACACCTAATATATAATGTATATTTATAGAATATATATTTTTTTATTCACTATTTTAAAATATAAAAATGTTTATTTAATAAATTTATTAATTGGAAAACCCTTTTGGTCAAGCTTTTTTTAAAAGCTTGAAAGGTTACTCCAACAAATGTTCATTTAAATATAGAATTTATTAAAAATCAAAAGGTTTAAATATTATTATAAACATATCAATATTGTTGTTCAGATAAGTCCTTATAGATCTGTGTCACCATTGGGTGACCAGGCTCTTAAATGAGTAAAAGTATCTATAAGGCAATCGAACATGTTATTCTCTTTTTAATATTCATAAAATTG
This sequence comes from Methanobrevibacter curvatus, assembly GCF_001639295.1. GTDB lineage: Archaea > Methanobacteriota > Methanobacteria > Methanobacteriales > Methanobacteriaceae > Methanoflexus > Methanoflexus curvatus. The sequence goes on from NZ_LWMV01000203.1 coordinate 3,966, forward strand.
ATGAATGTTTCTAATAATTTCAATAAATGATTTATCATTGTCATGTACTTTTTTAAACAAGCTCCAGCAATTATATCTGAAGTTTGTATTCCCACCCAATTTTCACTATCACTATGATGTATTTTACAGTTGATTTTTTGATTTTTGTAAAATTCTATGTTAAATTTATTTTCTAAATTGCGAGAAATAAATCTATCTATTATTAAGTCAAATGGATTTTCTAATTTTATTTTATTAAATAAATTATTCATAATCATTAAATAAACTTCAAAATATTTATTAGATTTAAGAATAGAAATATTCTTAACTTTAGTCTTATCAAAAATAATTGAATATGCATTTAAATCAAAATCTGACAAGTTTTTTAATAAGTATTTTTTTAACTTATCTGAAACTTTATTAGATTTTATTTCATTATGTATTTTTAATTCTTTTTTAAATTTGTATTTTTTTATCTTTTTAAAAAGTTTTTTAAGTAATATATACTCATTTTTATTTTTTATTATTATTACAGTTAGAATAAAATAGTCTGATCTCTTTAATCCTAAATCTCCACTTTCATCTAAAAAACAGACTATTTTATTATTCATTATATCAAAAACTTGTTTTTTTTCAAATATACAGTAAAAATATAGTATTTGTCTTAGCAATTAAATTTTTAGAGGATTTTAACTATTTTTAATATATTCAAATTAAATTAAAATCAAAAATATAAATATTGTTATGATAAAATAAAGTAATAAAATTTTTTATTTAAGCTTTCTAGTAAACTACAAAATGTTTCAATTTTAATTGCTTACTACAACACAATGTTTGTTTAAAACCCTATATATTAACATATTCTTTTTATATTGTCTAAATTGTTAAAGTGCTTGTCGAATGTAGCTATTTCTTTGATTTTTAAATCTTCCATTAATGTTATATATACATAATCAAAGAAAGGAAATCTTTTTTTAGATTTCATAATCTTATCAATAGTGCTATCAAAAATGTAGCTATCATCTACTAAAGTGTAATTATTGTTTAAGCTATTATAAATTTCTTTTATTATATTTTTATCAACATTTAACTTAGTAAACAAAATATTTATAGTTTCTCCAATTATTAATTTGGATATTATCTTTTTTTTATTTTTAGAGCTTTCCATTATTTTTAATGCTCTTTTATGGTTGTTTTCATCTTCAATATAAAAAGAAACTAAAAAATTAGCATCAAGGAATATCATGTCCACCCTCTCTCATTTTCCTTATTAATTCAACTGAACTAAAAGGCTTACCATTCTTAGCTATTCCAGCCATACTCATAAGTTTTTCATGGTCTGGATTATAAGTACTTTTATTAAGTATTAAATGTTCAGGAATTTTATTTTCTTTGTTAATATCTTCTTCATTCATTAACCCTTGTTTTAAATATTCATTAATGATTTTAGTTTGGGTAGTATCTTTATTTAAAGCTACTAATTTAATACTTTTAATGATATCTTTATCTAAGCTTAGTGTAGTTTTTACTCTATTTTGCATTAATTAACACTCCGTTAGTAACTTATATTTTTGTATATATTATTTTATGGATTACCATATATAAGCATATCTGCTAATCTGGTTTTATTCCATCTAAAGTTAATAAGCATTTTTAAAATATATAGACACATTAGATATACAACTATATATTTTTTTATTCACTATTTTAAAATATACAAATATTATTTAACAAATTACTCTTTAACAATCTTACAACCAAGCTCTTTATCCTCTTTTCTATCTTTAAAAGCGATCACTGTTTTAATTATCTTTTTATTTTTATATTGTCTTGAATATTCTTTTTCTTCAATTTGTTTAAATCCTTTTTTTATCATATAGTCAATAGTACTATCTTTACTTTGCTTAAATTCTAATATAATAACATAGTCCCCTTCTTCTATAATTAAATCTGCACTTCCTTTATTTGAGTGTAATTCATTGTGAACATGGACTCTTGCAGTGTAAAGTAATAAAAATATTATTGAATGATAGTATTTTTCATCATCACCTTTTAATTCATAAGGAATTGGAGAAAGGTAGTCTCCAATTGTTTTAATAATCTTTTCCTCATTTCCTTCAATTGTATATTCTAAGAGTTTATCCGCATAATCTAAAAAATCGATGTATGAAATATTAGAATATAAAGTAATAAGATTTTCAAAGAATGCTGATTCCACTTCAAAATTTGGAATTTTTAAATCATAAATGGCTCCAATTCTTTCTCTTTTGAATTTTTCTACGGTTAAATATCCTGTTTGAAACAAAAGCACTTCTTCTTTAATGTTATCTGAACTTGGATTTTTAATCTCATCGTCAGTTACACTGCTTGGTTCAACAATAGATTTAATAGTGTATTTACTCATGGGATAATCAATTAAAACACTTGGAGTACCTGTATTGAACCAATTTTTTGAAAATTCTTCTTCATCAAAACATAATAATGTTGAAAATGGGTTGTAAACAGTTTCTTTTCCATTCCAACTGTAACCATCATAGTATAATTTTATATAATTTAAACATTCATTGTAACTGTAATCTAGTTTCTTTGATAATTTTTCAATATAATTTTTAAAAAAATACTCTAACTCTTCTTGAGTATAACCACAAATACAGTTAAATTTGCTATTTAATGTTAAATCTTTAGGAGAGTTAAGTTTTGAAAATACGGACACATGGGCAATTTTAGATATTCCTGTTATAAAAATAAATTTAATGTATTCATCAGCTACTTTTAAAATTTCATAAAAACTACCTAATTTCTTTTGGATATTTGATAATTCTTTATTTTTTAAGTTAGATATAATAGGTTTATCATATTCATCAATCAATATGACTACATCTTTTTTTGTTTTCTTATATACTCCAATAATCAATTCTTTAAATCTTTCACCTATGGTAGTGCTATATAATTCTATATTAAATTCTCTAGCTTTATTACTGACCATATCTTGAAGTTTATCATCTAAATTTTTTAAAGAGTCGTATTCTCCACCACCAAAGTCTAAAGTGATTACTGGATATGATTCTTCCCAATCCCATTTATCATAAATGTATAAATCTTTAAAAAGTTTTTTATTTCCTTCAAATAGTTCTTTCAGTGTTGAAAGAAGTAATGATTTTCCAAATCTTCTTGGACGAGATAAAAAGTTAATGTCTCCATGATTTATCATTTCTAATATGTATTTTGTTTTATCTACATAGAGATAATTATTTTCCCTAATTTTTTTGAAATTTTGTCTTCCAACAGGTAATTTTTGCATAAATACTACCTCAATTTTTATTTAAATTAAATGAAAATCTGTTTGTTATTATATATAAAAATTTTGAATAATATTTGTGGAATATGTAAAAACTTAGAAAAAGTATGAAAAATATGAAAAAATAATAAAATAATAAAATAAATGAAATAAATGAAATAAAAATAATATAAAAATAATATAAAAATAATAAAATAAAAATAAAAAAAGTATTGTTTAATTTATAATCTTAAATATACTATTTAATTGAAAAATAAGAATTAATCTTTTAAGAAAAAGTATAAAACAGCTTTTTGAGCATGTAATCTGTTTTCTGCTTGGTCTATGATTACTGAATTTTTTCCATCAATGACTTCTGATGAGACTTCTTCACCACGAATGGCTGGTAAACAGTGCATAAAAATAGCATCATCTTTAGCTAAATCCATAAGAGATTGATTAACTTGATATGGTGCTAAATCTTTCATTCTTTTTTCTTTTTCTGCTTCATCGCCCATGGAGACCCAAACATCGGTATAAATAATATCAGCATCTTTAACTGCAAGATTTGCATCACTTGTTATTTCAACTTTAGAGCCATTTTTAAGAGCTATTTTTTTAGCTTCTTCAACTATTTTTAAGTCAGGTTCATAGCCCTTTGGACACCCAACATAAATATCCATAGCCAATAAAGCAGAAATAAGGATTAAGGAATTACAAACATTATTTCCGTCTCCTAAATAAGATAATTTTCGGTTAAAATCTCCTTTATGTTCTTTAATAGTTAACATGTCAGCTAAAGCTTGGCATGGATGTTCTAAATCTGTCAATCCACTAATAACTGGAACTTCTGCCTCAATAGCTAATTCTTCAACATCTCTATGGTGAAGAGCCCTAATCATGATTCCATGAACATACCGGCTTAATACCTTTGCAGTATCAGAAATTGGTTCTCCTCGTCCCATTTGTAAATCATTTGAGGATAAAAATAGTGATTGACCTCCTAACTCATACATAGCAACTTCAAATGACACCCTTGTACGAGTAGATGATTTTTGAAATATCATTGCCAAAGACTTTCCTTTAAGGGGATACTCATCGATTTGACTATTTTTAAATCTTTTTGCAAAGTCTAAAATTTCATAAACATCATCTTTAATATCACAAACAGATAAAAGATTTCCCATTTTCTCACCGTAATATATAAAAAATTAATAATTAATATAAAATCTTAAAAAATAAGTTAAAAGTATATAACAATAAAAAATATATAAAAAATTAAATATTTATTTTATTATATTAATAACTTTCTAAATAAATTTTTATGAAAATTTTATTTTTATATTGAAAAAGAGTGATATTAAATTGTAATAATATAAGTATTTAACATGCTATTTTATTAGTTTAAGAGTTAATATTGAAAAGAGTAATAGTTTATTTAATTTTATCTAATTTTTTGAATCTTTTTATTAAAATTAATCATGTTTTAAAAATATTTATATTTAACTTTAAGAATAAATTAAATTTAATAATAAATTGTATTCTAAATAATATTGTTATTGCATTAAAAACATTTTAATTTAAATTATTAATTTATAATCCAAAAAATAAAGTTTAGAAGTAATAATTTTTTTAAAAACTCCTATATTCATCTATTAATTAAATTAAAGAAATTATAATAAATTCTATTAATATATCTGTAACAATAATGAGAATAAAAATATTTATATAATATGATGTATAAATGTACAAGTGTAAAGGTACTCAGAAGGTGTAAATATGAATATAATAAAAACAACAATTAAAATAGATGATAATTTATTAAAAAGTATTAAAAAGATAGCAATAGATAAAAATGAAACACAAAACAATTTAATGAATGAATACATTAGAAAAGGAGTTAACAACGAGCTAAAACCAAAAAAACAAGAAAATTTAGAAATTATATCTGGATTAGGAACAGCATCAGAACCATTTGATAGTGTAAAAGAACTAAAAAAGGTAGAAAATGGTGAATAAATTAATATTCATAGATTCTAACTTTATTGTTGGTTTAACTGTTGATAATGATAAATGGCATGAGAAAGCAAACGAACTAATACCCTATATTAACAAAAAAGTGAAAGTAACTTGTTTATCAGTGGTATTTGAATCTATAACTCTAATAAATAAGAAAGTTGGAGTAGATATAGCTAAGACTGTTTATGAATATATAATGGACAATTTTATTATAATAACTGAAGATAGATCACTATGTGATGAATCAATAAAAACACTTGTTAAATATCATAAATTATCACTTACAGATAGTACAATAGTTGAAATAATGAAAAAAATGAATATTATTGAATTAATAAGTTTTGACGATGATTTTGATAGAGTAAATGGCATTATAAGAATACATAATAAAAAGAATTTATAAGTTTAATAAATTAACAAATAAAATTATCAAATCTTGAAAATAAAGAATGCAATGAAAAATTTGAAAAATTAACCAAGTTTAAACACAATATTAATAGAATGGAACCAATTTATTAAATGCTGGTCAATAAAGGTTAATTATGTTAGATAACAATAATTTAAAGTTTTATTATACAGATGAAAATAATAAAAATTTCATTTATTTAAATAATGAACAAACTTTTTATTATTTAAATCTTTTAGGTACAATATCAGTTGATTATTATAATATCTACTCCCCTCATGATAATTATTTTGTAGTTATTGTATTTTACAATGATCAAGCTATTGGATGTGGGGCTTTTAGAGAATATTCAATGGACACAGTTGAGCTTAAAAGAGTTTATGTTAAAGAAGAATATAGAAATAACAAAATTGGTCAAAAAATCGTCTTAGAGCTTGAAAGAATAGCTAAAGAAAAAGGATATAAATTTATTGTTTTAGAAACCAATATAAACATGCCTGAAGCTATTAGATTTTATGACAAGTTAAAATATCTCTTAATAGAAAATTACGACCCATTTATTGGGATTTCTTCCTGTGTTTGTATGAAAAAGAGATTATAATATTTTTATTTGTTTTTCTTGGTTTTGCCTTTGTTTAAGGTTCTAAGACCTCTATCAGTGATTCTTTTTGTTTGCTTTGTTGGAGATTCTTCCAGCCACTTTTTACAAATAGCTATTACCCATTCTCCTTGAGACTTGCTTGCATCATTAAGCCAGTTCCCTACACTGTCTTGAACATACTTCTCATTATCTGATTTTAAAGGTTCAATAATAGCTAAAGCTAACTCTGGAGATTCCTTTAATTTTTTTATATGTTTTGTCCAAACACCTCGAGGTCTTGTTGATTCTGATGCAAAACGACGAATATTAAAATTTTCATCTTCTGCCCAACTAGATAAAATAGCTATTGAATCTTCTAAGTTGTTGATAATAGATTCTCTTACAGACAACCAAGCAGTCTCCCTAACTCCAAAGTGTTCATCAGCAGCAAATGGCTTAATAGATCTTAGTTTGTCTGAAATACTTAAATTTTCATTAAAGCCAATAATATATGTTGCCCATGACCTTACTGTATCAGATCCATGATTAGACAAAAGTTCAAGTATTTTAGTATCGTTATTTTTAGCTATTTCATTACTTAATATTTTTCCAATAGCTATTGAAGATTTAAAATTAGTTTTAGACCCTAAATTATCTAATGTTTTAATTACAGGACCAATATACTCTTCAGCACCTATCTCTTTAAAAACATTTTTAAAAAGTTTTAAATTCTCAATTGACAATGACTCCATTAAATTTACAGCTGAAATCTTTCCTTGATTTAAAAGCTCTTTAATTTCTGGAGGAACATCTTCTAAGTTTCTTGCTCCTTTTCTATTTTTAAGTTCATTTAAATCATATTTCACAATTAAACCTCATAAATGCGTAATAATTATATTTTTCTTTATATGAATTTTTTATATGGATTTTATATGAATTTTTCTTTATATGAGATATTAAAATTAATTGAAAGAATATTCTATGATAAAATACTAGAAAATAAAATATAAAATTAAAATATTAGAAGATAAAATTAAAATATTTAAACTTTAAAGGGCTGTGCAGCAATTCAAAAATATAAGTTTCTAAATTTAGTTAATTAAGTTAAAATTAGATTTATAAAGCTATAATGAATTTTATTATAAAAATAAATATAAATATCTAATAAAATTCTTTTTTAATTAATACTATAGCTATTTATTAAAAATAATTATTTTTAAATTTTAATTTTTTATTATTCTTTAAAACAAACTTTAAAACAAACTTTCAAAAAAAGTTTGATCAAAATATTTTCTCAAAAATAAAGAAAACTAATTTAAATAAAAGTTTTTTTAAAAATTATAATTATTTTTATAATCATTTTTAAATACTTATTTTTTTATAAAAACATGTATCAATACTTTATTATCTTTTAACATATTTTAATTAAATATTTGTCTTTAGAAAAATAATCATTACACAGCTCTTAAATATTAAAATTAGATATTAATTTCTTATTTCTTTCATGTGACTTATTCTTTTTTCAATGATTTCTTTTGTTCCAACATCTTTTCTATGGTAAACATTGCCAGTAACATAAGAACATGATTCTTCAGCTATTTTTTCAGCTTTTTCAATAGTATCAGCTACAGCTGTAACTGCCAATGCTCGAGATGAACTTGTATAAACACCATCATCTTTTAAACTAACTGCTGCATAGAAAACTTTTCCCCCAATGGCATTGATTTTATTTTCATCAATTGTAATTAATTCATTGGTATGTTTAGTTTCAGGATAGCCATCAGGTACTATATACTTACACACAGAAGAATAAGGATTGAATTTAACATTTTTAAGGTTGCCATCAATAATAGATTCACAAATATCAATCATTGGAGTATTTAAAAGTGGCAATACATTCATTGTTTCTGGATCTCCAAATCTTGCATTGTATTCAATAAGTTTAGGTCCTTCATTAGACAACATAAACTGTCCATAAAGAATTCCTTTATATGGGGAAGCCTTATCTTTAATAGCTTTTAAAGTTTTATCCATTATTTGAACAGCATCATCATAGTCTTTTTTGGTTAAAAATGGCAATAATCCATTATTATCCGAATAAGAACCCATTCCACCAGTAATAGCTCCTTTATCTCCTTCAAATGCATGTGGATGATCTTGGCAAACTGGCATTGGTGCTAAATTTTCACCGTCACAAAATGCTTGAATTGTAAATTCCTCACCAACAGCTTTTTCTTCTATTATAACTTGGGGAAATCCTCCCATATTCTTATCCATTACTTCTTTAGCATATGTTTTAGCTTCTTTATTATCTTTTAATTGGTCACCTACAATTTTAACTCCTTTTCCACCAGTTAATCCAACAGGTTTAACTACAACATCCTTTTCATAATCATCAAAAAATTCGCTAATATCCTTGAAATTGTCAAATACTCTAAAATCAAGTGAACCTGGAATTTTATAATCTAAAAATAGGTTTCTCATAAATGATTTATCAGTTTCAATTTTAGCGGCTTCAATGTTAGGTCCAACTGAAGGAACACCTACTTTCTCTAATTCATCAACTATTCCTTTTCCAAGAGGAGCTTCTGGACCAATAATAGCCATATCAATGGAATTCTTATTAGCATAATCTGCTACTTTGTCTATTTCTCCTTCATTACCTTGTTTATACTTAGCTATTCTTGATATTCCTGGATTTACATTAGCCATGTAAGAAAATAGCTCTACATCATTAGATATGCTTTCACAAATAGCATGCTCTCTTGCACCTGTACCAACAACTAAAACTTTCATACTATCCCATACTTATAAGTTATTTAAAACAAACTTTTAGAAAAAGTTTGATCAAAAGCTATTAAAAAACAAACTTTTAGAAAAAAGTTTGATCAAAAGCTATTAAAAACAAACTTTTAGAAAAAAGTTTGATCAAAAGCTATTTAAAACAAACTTTTAGAAAAAAGTTTGATCAAAAGCTATTTAAAACAAACTTTTAGAAAAAGTTTGATCAAAAGCTATTGGAAAATAAAGCATTTTATTTTATAAAAAACACTTTTATTAATTTGAATTAGAATTTAATTAATTTTAGAAAAACAATATATATAATTATTAACATTAAAATATAATTTAAACCAATTTAATTTTAATATAATTTAATTTTAATATAAATTTGAAAATAATTTATTGAAAAAGAAATTAAGAAATAAAAAAGTTATAATTAATCAAAATATTATTATTTAAAAAATAAAATAAAGCTTATTAAAATATTATATTTTATTAAAATTTAAATATTATTGAAATATTATAATCTAATTTAATAAATAGGATTTTTTAAATCATATTTTATAATATTTTTTTATACAATTATAGTATAAAGATTTTTTTATATAAATATTT
>NZ_LWMV01000204.1 GCF_001639295.1 Methanobrevibacter curvatus
ATTTAAATATGTATTTTTAACATATTTTAATTAAATATCTGTTTTATAAAAAATAATCATTGCAAAGCATCTAAAAAAAATGAAAATATTATGAAAAACCCACCTCCTTATTTATATATTTCAAAACTGAAACACTAGCATATAAAAAAATGTTTCAAATTTGAAATAATTACTTATAAAAAAATGTTTCAAAATTGAAACAAATTTAATAAATGTATTAAGTTAAAAGATAAATAAAAAAAATTTTAAAAAAAAAAGTTATTTATCAATAGATAAATTTTTAACAATTTCTTTTAAGCCATTAATATCAATGTCTGTTTTAATTCCGAGTAAATTAAAATGAGTTCCAACTGATATGTATCCCTTATCTTTAATGGCTTCAATTACCTTGTCTTGTTTTGGAGCACTTATCTTTAAGTTTTTAGAAATTTTATGAATATCATAAAAAGTAGTTGGGGCATCAACCTCATCTAAAGAGATATTTAATAATTTTAAGATTTGTTTTTCTGTATTAAGACTCTTATTATCAATTTCACTAATCATGTCTTCTATAAATTCCCTTTCACCTAATTTTCCTATCCAAAGTGGACCAGCCATTTTCATTTTTTCTCCACAGATTGGACAAAGCTCTTCAACAGGGGAAGTTAAACCTACACTTGTAACTCTGTAAAGACATTGTGGACAATGGCTAATATGTCCAATATTTTTTTTTAAAGAATCATCTGTTGCTTTAGATGCTTTTTTAACCAAAAAATACAGCCTCATGTAATGTTCACTGCTGTGGGAAAATTTAATCTCAATATATTTCTTATATTTAGCTAAGGTAAGTGCACAAAATCCTGCTAGTATTCTAATTCCATTTTCATGACAATATTCTGATTTATAAGATAAAGCATTATATTTTCTAATAGATGGCTCTTTATACGTCCCACAAAGAGCAGATGTGTCAGTAGCTGTTACACACAATATTCCATTTTTTTTAATGGCATATGCAGCGGAATCTAAGAAAAATGATGGTGTTCCAAATGGATCAATATCTATAACATCAAAAAGCCCTCTATTTTCTCTTAAAAAAATATTTGCATCTTTTTGAGAAAATTCAAGATCTACATTGTTTTCTAAAGTATTAAATTTAGCCCATTCAATGGCTAATGGATTAATATCATTTAAAAATATATCTTTAGCTCCATTAATCTCTTTTTTATATCTAATTCCCCGTATTCCACTTCCACTAAATAAATCTGCAATGTTAAAACTTTCTTGATTCAAATGTTTTTGAAAAACCTGTAACACTAAAACAGAAATGTCTCTATTAAATTCCATTTTAGGGTTATAAAAAACAGGAGATTTAGATGATACTTTATCAAATTTTGGAAAAGCTATTTTAACTAATCCCTCTTCAATTAGCTCTATTTCTTCATTATTTTGATTAATATTAGAATCAATCTTAGAATCAATATGAGAATTATGGTTTTCTTGATTTGAGTTTAAATCCATTGCATTCACTTAAAAAATAAATTATATTTGAAAAATAATAAAAAATAAAATGATAAAAAAATAAAAAAATAAAAAATGATAAAAATGTATTAAAATTTATTAAAATTTATTAAAATTTGTTAAATATTATTAAATATTATTAAATATTATTAAAAATATATTTATGTACTTTAATTATTTATACTTTAAATATTAAATATTTATTTAAAAATAATAAAAGCATTACTTTAAAATAAAATGATCTATTTTTAATGGCTTTTGGTCAAACTTTTTCTAAAAGTTTGTTCTGAAAGTTTGAAATATATTAAAAATAAGTAATTAAATAATAATTAATAATAATTAATAATAATAATAATAATTAATAAAAATTAATAATGTGTATTAGGTGTTAAATTGTCAAATATTAAAATTCCAATAGCAAAACCAATAATAGAAGACGAAGAAATAGAAGAAGTTGTCAAAGTCTTAAAATCTGGAGTAATAGCTCAAGGTCCAAAAGTAGCAGAGTTTGAAGAAAAATTTGCGGAATTTATAGGTTCCAAATATGCAATAGCAACTAGTTCAGGAACTACAGCTCTTCATGTTGCTTTATTATCTGCAGGGATTGGAAAAGGGGATGAAGTAATAACTACTGCATTTTCATTTGCTGCAACAGCCAACACAATTATTCATACAGGAGCTAAACCTGTTTTTAGCGATATTAACCCTCAAACTTACACATTAGACCCATCAAAAATAGAAGAAAAAATTACAGATAAAACAAAAGCTATTATGCCAGTCCAGCTATATGGACAGGCTGGGGAGATGGGCGAAATATTAAAAATTGCTAAAGACAATGATTTAGTAGTAATTGAAGATGCAGCTCAAGCACATGGGTCTATTTATAAGGGAAAAAAAGTTGGAAACATTGGTGATTTGGGATGTTTTAGCTTTTACCCTACAAAAAACATGACAACAGGTGAAGGAGGAATAATAACTACAAACAGCAGAGAATATGCCAACTTGGCTAAAATGATAAGGGCACATGGTGAAAGTCAAAGATATTCTCATGCTATTTTAGGATATAACTTTAGACTAACTGATATTGGAGCAGCCATTGGATTGGCACAACTCAAAAAACTTAATGGCTTCAACAATGCAAGAATAAAAAATGCAGAATATTTAAATGAAGAATTAAGCGATGTTAAAGGAATAAGTACTCCAATATCTCAAAATAAAACTAAACATGTTTATCATCAATACACCATTAAAGTAAGTGGTGAAAAAAGAGATGAATGGGTTAAATTCCTCAATGACAATGGTGTTGGAACTGGAATTCATTATCCAATCCCTATTTATAAACAGGAGTACTATAAAAGCATTGGATACAATGATAATCTTTTAAATACTGAAGATGCTACAAAGAGTGTTATTTCACTTCCTGTCCACCCATCATTAACTTTAGATGACTTAAATTACATTGTTAAAGTATTAAAAGATGCTTCAGTAAAATTAAGTTGAATTAAAAACTTAAAGTTATACATGTTTATTTTCATCTAAATATTTTTGATTTTCCCCTTCAATGTAAATCAAAGCCATTGAATTGTAAAAAAACATAACTAAAAATGGAAAAACAATGAAAAGTGAAAATACAATTCCTATAACCCCTAAATTCATTAAAAATAACCCAATTAAAGACAAGATAAATAAAGCAATTCCAATTAATACTAAATATGTTAAATACTTTCCCCAACCAATTTCACTAATGTCTCTAATTATTTCTTTAAATTGAAAAGCTGTTTTAAATGAATTAAATTTTACAAAACGACAACGAGCCATTATTAAAAATATTGAAACAACAAAGTATAAAACTATAAATGTCAATGTAAGAATTGAAACAATATTTGCTACTTGAAGCATTAAATCATTAGGAATATGAGAAACATATTGAGTTCCATATTTATTGATGTAAGGAACAATTTCTTGAAGGATTGGAATTAATTTTAATTTAAAAGCAAGCAAAGCCATTATCAAAATAGGGACAATATAATAAATAAAATCAATTAGGATTAATTTTATTCCATCTACAAAATTCTTTTTAAATGAAAAAATAGGTTTTTTTAATTGCTTTTTTTTACCATAAACACTTTCTAAATATTTTGCTTCATTTTGAAGAAAATCATAAAAACTACGAGAATTATTATTATTATTATTATTATTATTATTATTATTATTATTTGTGGAAAAAACATCTCGATTATTGCTTAAATCATTACTTAATTGTTGATTTAAATCATTATTTGAATTATTAATTAAATTATTGTTAGAATTACTGTTAGAGTTATTATTAGAATTATTAACATTGTTCTCATTATTCTCAACAAATTGATGTTCATTTAATCTGTTATTTACTATTGAAGTAGAGATAATTTCAAATAAAAATCCAGAAAATAAAATAGAAGATATCAAACTAACAATGATTAAAATTATTGAAAAATAGCCAAAATTAAAAAATGAAGACATTAAAGACAAAACAAATAAAAATATTAAAAATATAAATGTCTTAAGATTTAAAAATGGATATTTTAAACTATTAAATAAAATACTTGTTAAACTCATATTATCACAAAATTATTAAAAAATAAAGATATAAAAATACTAAAATTATATAAAATATTAAAATTATTAAAATATTAAAAAATAAAAATTATTAAAAGTTAAAAACTATAAAACACATTTAAAATTGATTTTAATAAATATTAATTAAATAAGTTCATAAATTATTTATTTACTTGTTCAATAGATTATTTACTGAATTTATTTTGTCTTCCATTGATTTGTTAGAAATATCACGCCTATCATCAACTTTTATTATTGTATAAACTCTACCAATTCCTAATTCAAAAATAGCTTCTTGGGCTGATTGAATTACTTCATATATAAAATTTAAAGACTCTGATTCTATTTGAGTACCCATTGAAGTCAAATTATATTTAATTTTAGACTTTTTTATAGCTTCAACAGCAACAGAAGCATATTTTGATAATTCAGTCCCATTTATCCCAATAGGAAAAATAGCAATATCTGCAATAATCATAGTTAATTATTATTAAATTTAAATATAAATAGCTTCGCATAAAAAATTCTGTCAAGTTAAGAACTTTTTGGTTTTAAAATGCTTATTTCCTAGTTAATAAAAAAACATAAATATATAATAAAAATTAATATAAAACTTGTTTTAATTAAAAAAATAATAAAAAAAAGAACATTATAGGAAAAATAGAAAAAATAAAGGAAAAATAGAAAATATTTTTTAACTTGACAGAAATGCTAAACCTAGGAAAAGTATTTATGTTTTTATAAACAAAGAAATATATAATTAACTTAAATAAAATAGGGGATAAATAATATGCAAAAATTACCCATTGGAACTCAATCGTTTTCTATATTACGTGAGGAAAATTATTTATATGTGGATAAAACATCTCATATATATGAAATGATAAATAGGGGTAGAGTTTATTTTCTCTCTAGGCCAAGAAGATTTGGAAAATCACTTTTAGTTAGTACATTAGAAGAACTATTTTCTGGAAATAAGGAATTGTTTGAAGGTCTTTATATCTATGATAAATGGGATTGGGATAAGAAATATCCTGTTATTGTCTTAGATTTTGGAGAAATACGACATAATAATCCTGAAAATTTAGAAAAATCACTCCACCATTTTTTAGATGATACAGCTGAAGAATTTAGTATTAAATTAAACAATGAAGATATATCTAGAAAATTAGGGGAATTAATTAAAAAAGTCAGCAAAAAATTCAAAGAAAGAGTAGTATTTTTAATTGATGAGTATGATAAGCCCATAATAGATAATATAAATAATTTTAAAATAGCTGACGATAATCGTGAAACTCTTAGCGCATTTTATCAAGTATTAAAATCAAGCGATAAATTTTTACATTTTCTTTTTTTAACTGGAGTTTCTAAATTTTCATCTACTTCGATTTTCTCAGGATTAAACAGTCCTAAAGACATTACATTACATAAAGATTACAGTACAATTTGTGGTTACACCTACAGAGAACTTGAAGAGCATTTTAAAGAACATATTGATAATTTAGGAAAAGAAGAATCCTTTAACTACGAAGAAACATTAGCTAAAATCGAACATTGGTATGATGGATACAGTTGGGATGGGGAAAATAAGGTTTACAATCCATTTTCAACATTACTACTGTTTGATAAGAGAGAATTTTCAAATTACTGGTTTAGTAGTGGAACACCAACATTTCTAATGGAAATACTTAAAAAAGAAAACAACCTACAATCAATAATCGAGCCTATATCTGCAACTGAAGATGATTTAGATACCTTTGAAATAGAAAATATCCACCCTATAACATTGCTATTTCAAACAGGATACCTAACAATAAAAGAAAAAAACAAAAATTATGGAGATATTGAATACACATTAGACATTCCAAACTATGAAGTTAGGCAGTCTCTAATTCGTAGACTTGTAATGGCTTACACAAATTTAAGTACAGGGAATTTGAAAGAACTTAAAAACAAAACATACATAAGTATTTTAAATAAAGATTCCAAAGGGTTCATAGATGTCCTAGAAAGCATATATCATAGATTATCTTATCCAATTAAAGGAGATGATGAAAAATACTATCATGGCATTTTCTTAGTAGTACTATATTTATTAGGTATTGGCTCTCAAGGTGAAGTAACAACTTATTCAGGACGAGCAGATACTATTTTTAAAATAAAAGACAAAACAATAATCACAGAAATTAAATACTCCTCAACAAAGTCCACAAAGACAATCATAAAAGAAGCATTCAAACAAATAAAAGAAAAAAAGTATTACACAAGATATAAAGATGAAAATCCAATTTATTTAGCATTAGCTTTCTCAAAAGACGAGATAGATTGTGAATTTAAAGAAACACTATAATAATAAATATTTAATAATTTATTAAAAACACATGAGGATAATTTAAGTGCTCTAAATTTACAGCTGTCAACTTAAGAAAAATTTTTTCAAATTCATTAGTTTCACTAAAAAATTGAAATTATTTATAAATTAACTTGCTATTTATCTTTTTATTAATTTCAATTTATAATACTTATTTATCAAATTATATTAATGCTTCCTTAATTTGACAAAATTGATAAAAAAATATTAAAAATATATTTTAATTTAATAAAAAAATATAAAAAATATAATAAAATATACTCAAAAATATGTAAAATAATACTAAAATATTAAAATGAGTATTATTTAAATTAATTATGAAATATTAAAGCATATAATAAAATTAATGGTAGAATAAAATAAAAAAATTATAATAAAAAAATTAAATAAAAAATAAAAAAAACATTAATAATATAAAAAAAATAAGAATAAATAAAGTTGAATCTTATTATAAAATAATTTATTCTAAAATAATCTTAGTTTTAAGGAATTTTTTGTGATTAAATGAAAACAATAAATAAAAAAGAATTTAATAAATACATATTTTCAAATATTAAAGAAACAGTTTTAAATTACAATCTCATAGAAGAAGATGAACTAATAGCTGTTGCACTATCTGGAGGAAAAGACAGTGTATTAACATTGTATGCTTTAAATCAGCTGAAAAAAGATAATAAAATACCAAATTTTAAGTTAATAGCTATTAGTGTAGATGAAGGGATTAAACATTATAGAAATCATGGATTAGAAACAGCTCGTCAAATATCAAATGAATTAGAAATTAAATTAGTAGAAAAATCATTTAAAGAAGAATTTAAATATGAATTAGACGATATTTATAGCTATTTTAAAAGTGCATGTATTGTATGTGGAATATTTAGAAGGACTATTTTAAATAAAACAGCCCATAATCTTGGTGTGGATAAATTAGCTACTGGACATAACCTTGATGATGAAATACAATCATTTTTAATGAGTTTTGCTAGAGGAGATACAATTAAATTCTCAAAATTTGGACCAAAACTTAATAGAATTCATCCAAAATTGACTCCACGAATTAAGCCATTATGGAACCTTCCAGAAAAAGATGTTGGAACATGGGCAGTGCTAAATGATATTAATATACATTTAGATGAATGTCCTTACTCTTATTTATCTTTAAGATCTAAAATAAAGAATTTTTTAAATCAAACCGAATCAAAAAATAAAGGAACCAAAAGAAATATAATGGAATCATTTAAAAAGACATTTAATATCACTCCACCAAAAGCAAATCTAAAAGAGTGTCAATTATGTGGAGAACCTTGTTCAGGAGATATTTGTAAAACCTGTGAAACATTAAAAATTATAAAAGCTCAAAAAAAGCTTTAAAAAATAGTTGAAAATAAAGTAAAAAAAATAAAATAAAAAAGAATAAAATTAATACTATTTTAATAAAAAGTAATACACAAACAATAAAAAAAATATAAAAAAATTTGATATTTATTTTTAACTACTTGTAATTTGTGCTACACCATAAGCTGCAGTTGTAGAACCTTCTTTGATAACTTTACCGTCCTTTAATATTTGTATTGTTAATTTAGAACTACTACCATCTTGTTTTTGTGCATTTGCAGAAACAATATCTCCTGAAACATCAGCGAGGTCAATAGTTTTATTTCCATTTCCATCATAAGAATTTGAAGAGTCAATTCCTCCAGCGACACTAGTCCATTCACCGTCATAAATAATTTTTATCTGATATCCTTCATAATTAGTTGATTTGTCTTCTGGGGTTTTATCTCCTCCATCAAGTGCCATTCCTAGTCCTACAATAGCTATTAAAAATATACAAACTATTCCAATAATATATTTCTTATCCATATTTTTATATCCTCCAATGTTATATTTTTTTTCATTTTTATTAGTAAATGAACATAAATTTTAAAGTTTTAAAAATTATCATTAAACCTAATCCACCAATTAAACCAGTTATTAATCTTAAACTGTTATTACTCTTTCTATATTCAAATAATTGGGTGAATCCATCAATAGTACAAGGAATTAACAATAACACTGCTAATAAAGTACTATTAAACGTATATTTAACAGGAACAAACATTGCTAATACAGTATAAAAAACTATACTAATATAAAATCCTGTGCATCTTGCACAGACTGGGAAGTAATGTCCTTTTAATTTTAATGTTCGTTCTTTTTTTCTGTGACAGATTAAATTTAAAAAATTCATAAGGTTAATACCAGTAATTAAGTATAAACTGCAAATTAATTTATTAAAAGTCCTCAAGTAATTTTGATTTAATATTTTTAAACTCTTCTTCAGTTATTAAACCATTATTAAATAATTCTCCAGCTTTTTTAATCTCATCCATAGCAGATAATTCAGATTTAGAGTCTTTAACTGGTTCATTAAGTTTATTATTCATATATTGATGGTAAAAGAATTTAATTGCTTCTAAAATAAAAACATACTTATTACCTCTTAAAATATAAATGCCTGCTCCTCCTTTTGTGTATAATCGTATAGAGTGGGATAATAATCCTATATCTTCGTCAATATTAGCAATATTAATAAAATATAATGTATCATTACCTTTATTTTTTCCTGAAAACACTCCACGGGCACTAATAACAATTTTATCCATATAAAATTCAATGCCACAATTTCTATATTGTAGATTTGTACTAGAATTGATCACTTGCTGACTTGTAGTAGCATAAGTAACCTCGCTTTTTTCAAAAAACATTGAACCTTCTTTACTTACATGAGTGTATAAGTTTTCTACACTTTCAAAATCATTTAATGCCATATTAGAACCTCTTATTTTTTTTTATTTAATTTTATAAAAAAAATTATAAAATTTTTTATTTAATTTGCATGTCTGATTTTTTGGGTGTTGAAAATCGTTGTGCTTTTTTTAATTTTGTCTCCATTTTCTGAAATCATTATTTTGTATAAAACAAAATTAATTATATCTTTATTTTATAGCTTAAAAATCTCACATCATTGGAAAAAGTACTACAATTGTTGAAATAATTCATTATAGTATTACTATTTTATAAAAAATGATGTTAAGATATTATTTCTTATATAAATTTTAATATATAAATTTAACTAAAAAATAAAACTGTTAGAAAACTTAGATAGAATAAAAAAAATGAATCACCCCCCCCCCCGGACATTATAACTTAAAAAGATTTTGAAATATAAAATAAAGTAAAATTAAAGTAAAAAAAAGAAAATAGGATAAGATAATGAGATAAAAATATCAATAATATTAAAAAAAGTATGTCTAAAATCTATTAAAAAGTAATTAGAAAAGTTGTTGTTTATATTTTTCATATTTTGTAATGATTTATAGTTCTTTTTTAAGCCTAAAATTGAGTTATGTGATTTGTTTAGGCAAAATAGATTTAAATAGAATTTTTTATTGACTGATTTTTTTGTATGGTGCTGTGTTTTTCTTAATAATGATTATTGTTTTAGTAATTTATTGAAATCTTTAATTTTGCTTCTTATTTATTTGCATTCTTTTTAATTCTCTAATATTTCTTTAGATATTTTTAATTAAAGATTTATATAAAAATTTAACTGATTTTTTTACATAAATAATTAAAATAATATTAAATAGAGTTAAAAATTGTTTGTATTTGGGTTTTTAATTATTAAAAAAGTTAAAAGAGATTAATTTATATTTTATTATTTATATTTGATAGTTTATAACACAAAAATTACCTTAATCAAATTAGGGCATATCTCAAGTTTCAGAGAATTTTGATTCATTAAAATAAGAATAATAAGGATAATAAGAATAATGCTATAATGATAATACTGCAATAAAAAGTAATAAGTAATAGAGCATAATAAAAAAAATAATATAGTTTTTAAGCAATTACTCCATTAGTTTCAATGTTTGGAATATTTAAAAGGTTGTCCTGTTCTACCTTAATAGGATTCAAATGAATTGATCCATTGCGAATTTCAACAAGCAAACTCACAGTCAGCATGATAGTTTTTTTATTAATTTTTATATTAATATCTCCACTAAGAATATTATGGAAATTGACTTTTTCAGTTTTAAACTGTTTTGAAGCATTTGCTATTTCAACACCAACAGGTCTGTTTTTTTTAGTAAAGTCAATAGATACTGAATCATTTAGAAATTCGGAGTAATCATAGTCTTTATAAACTTCATCATCTAAAGAAACAAATAAAATGTCATGATCATGATCATAGTCTATGTTCATAGTTTCTTTACTTTTCATTTTTAGTCATCCTTAAACGCTTCTTTCTAAGCATGTGTGCACTTGGAATATCAATGAATTTATCTTTTATTACAATTTTAATACAATGGGTATTGTCATAATCATAAAAAAATTGTAAATATTTTTTTAATAAATTAGTAATTTTAATTAAAACACTTATAAAAAAAAATTGTTTAATTTATTATAATTGAAAATTTGTCTAAAATTATTCTAGTTTTTCCCTAAATTCGCAATCTATATCATTTTTTGAGAAAGCTAATGCTAAATAGATTGGATTTTCATCCTTGTATCTTGTATAATATTTTTTTTCTTTTATTTGTTTGAATGCTTCTTTTATTATTGTTTTTGTGGATTTTTTTGAAGAGTATTTGATTTCTGTGATTATTGTTTTGTCTTTTATTTTAAAGATTGTGTCTGCTCTTCCTGAGTAGGTTGTTACTTCTCCTTGTGAATCAACACCTAATAAGTATAATGCAACTAAGAAGATTCCATGATAATATTTTTCATCATCTCCTTTGATAGGATAGTCTGTGGTATATGTTTTCAAGGACTTCTAGGAATTCTTTTTTATCTTTGTTTAAAATACTTATGTATGTTTTGTTTTTAAGCTCTTTCAAGTGACCATCGCTTAAATTTGTATAAGTCATAAGAAGTCTACTTATTAATGAATCTCTAACTTCATAATTTGGAATATCTAATATGTATTCAATATTATCCTGATTTAATTTTTTCTCTTTTATTGTTAAATACCCTGTTTGAAATAGTAGTGTTGTGGGGTCTATGTTTTCAATTTCAAATGTGTCTAAGTCATTTTCTGTTGCAAGTATAGGTTCAATTATTGGTTTCAAATTATTTTCCTTTTTGAGTATTTCCACTAGAAATGTTGGTGTTCCACTTTTAAACCAATAATTTGAGAATTTTCCTTCATCAAAAAGTAGCAATGTTGAAAATGGGTTATATACTTTGCTTTTCCCATCCCAACTGTATCCATCATACCATGATTCAATTTTTTCCAATGTTTCATTGTAATTAATTGATTTTTCTTTCCCTAAGTTTTCAATATGTTCTTTGAAATATTCTTCTAGCTCTTTATGAGTGTAACCACAAATAGTATTATAGTTTTTATGTAGTGTAATGTCATTAATGTTGTTTAGTCCTGAAAAAATAGATGTAGATGAAAACTTAGATATTCCAGTGATAAAAATAAATTTCAAAAATTCATCATTAGCTTTTAAAGATTGAAAAAAATTGTTTAAAGTTTTACGATTATCATCAGCTATTTCAAAATTTGTTATATGATCAATAATAGGTTTATCATATTCATCAATTAAAATCACAACTTTTTGTTTGAATTTTTCATTAATATTTTCAATTAATTCTCCAAATTTTTGAGGCAAAGTTTTACTTATTAGTTCTATTTTAAATTTTTTTGAAGTTTTATTTAAAAAATCGAATAAAGAATCATTTAATTGATCTGAATTTTTATAAGCCATGGATCCAAAATCTATTTTAATAACAGGGTATTTCTTATTCCAATCCCATTTGTCATAGATATATAAGTTTTTAAATAATTCTTTGTTTCCTTCAAATAGTTCTTTTAGTGTACTGATTAATAATGATTTTCCAAAGCGTCGGGGTCTTG
>NZ_LWMV01000205.1 GCF_001639295.1 Methanobrevibacter curvatus
TGGAGGAATCTATTCTTTAAATGATTTACAAATTAATACAGCTAATTTTTCACAAAATACTGCTACTGCATCTGGCGGAGCAATTTATGCAAATGGTCAAATAAGCATTTCTTCTAAATCTAATTTTGCCTCAAATAATGCAAAAAATGGTGGAGCAATATATACTCTTAAGAATTTAAACATTTATAACTCAATATTTAGCAAAAATAATGCCCTCTCCAATGGTGGAGCATTATATATCAATGGAGGAACAACTAGAATATTAAGCAATTCAAATTTTTCATCAAATAATGGTGTCAACGGTGGTGCGATTTATTCTAATGGTGCATTAAGTATTGTTTCAGCTAATTTTAATGGTAATCTTGTAACTGGCAGTGGTGGAGCTATTTATTCTCTTAAAAACTTACAAATTTCTTCATCTAAGTTTAATGGAAACAATGCATCCACTAATGGCGGAGCACTATATTTAAATGGTGGAATTACAACCATTACTGCTAAATCTACTTTTAATGACAATAAAGCCGTTAATGGTGGTGGAGTTTACACTAATTTTAATTTAACTATTGATTCTGCTGGATTTTCAGGTAATATTGTTAGTTCTAATGGTGGAGCTATCTATTCTACTAACTCTTTAAATGTTACTGGTGGAACCATTAGCGGTAATAGTGCTACTTATGGAAGTGGTATCTATAATTCTGGTGTTTTAATATTGAGTAAGACTATTTTTGTTAATAATAAAGCTAAAATTTTCTCTCTTGGTATTAAAGCTCCAAACTATGTTATTAAAGGAGATAAGGTAGCAGTTGAATCTTATTTGACCCGTGGGGATAATATATTAAATGCCATTTATACTACTAACAATAATGTTGTAAAAGATGGTCTTAATATTAATAAATCTAATAAACCTAGTGGAGTGACTATGATAATTGAAGCTAATAATAAAAAATACACTTCAAAATCATCATCCACTGGTGTAGCTGAGATTAAAATACCTACGTTATCAAGTGCCACAAGTCCAAGTTTAAAGATCACTGTTTTATATGATAAAAAAGGCGAACCAAAAAAGAAAGCTACTGTTAAAGTTTCTTATAAATCTTTGAAGAAATCTTACTTAACTAATATAAAATCTAATCTTAAAAAACTTAAAGTATCTGATTATAAAGGATATTCTAAAGTTCTCAACTATGAAAAACAAATAAAACAATATTTAAAGGATGTTAAAAAAAGTAAATTAAGTAAAACGAATAAAAATAATTTTAATAAATTGGCAAATAAGGTCTTAAGTTCCATTAATACTAAAAAAATCAACTCATTAACTGCATTAACTAAAACTATTAATAACAAGCGAACTTTTGCCTCTTCTTCTGAAAAGAAAAGTTACTCTTCCCAACTTAAAGATCTTAAGAAAACAATCTCTAATAGCAAGGATTTAACCAAAAAATCCAAAAAGAACAAAATAACTGAAATTAATAAACTTATTAATAAAGTAAACAAACTTCAAATCCAATCTCGTACCCCATTTTCAACAACTACCTATGAAGGCAGCACTAAAGTTGTAACTAAATGGAGCGATTTAATCAAAGCTAAAAATGATTATACAGAAATAACAGCTAAAGTTGTTACAAAAAAGAAGATTAATGTTACAGCAATAACACAGTATTTTGTTATAGTTGATAATAATATTTCTACTGAGAATGAAAGCTCAGATTATAGTCATAATAGTATTTCCACTAAAGAAATTTTAGTTGATGATAAAGTTACATGGATTTTATTAACTAATGATCAGCTTAAAAATAAGTATAAATGGTATTATCAAAATGGCACTATTTCTAAGTATTATAAAGGAACTAAACAAGTTTTAAAGTATGATAAATCTGGAAAACTCATATCAAATAAAACATACTATAATCAACAATGTACTGAGAAATCATCTAAAATATTCCAAAGTGATTACTCTTCCTATGTTAATCCTTCAGAATTTTGTGAAGCTGATAATCCAGAAATTATTAACTTAGCTAATAATATTAAAAAGAATTCTTCTGATAAGAGTGACATAGGAGTAGCTAATGCTATTTTGAAATGGGTTCAATTGAATATTCAGTATGAACTTTATGGTGATACATTATATGGTGCTTTAGGTACTCTTCATGCTAAAAAGGGTAATTGTGCTGATCAAGCTCATTTAACTGTTGCACTTATGCGTGCAATAAATCTTCCTGCAAGATATGTTGCTAAAAATGCTATATTTGATAATGAACGTAAAGGTCATGGATGGGCTAATTTTTATTCTAATAGTACTATTTCAGATATCTTCATGTGGCATGATTTAGATGATTGGTTATGTGGAGATCCTGTTAATAATAGAACTACACTTACTTGGAATATAAACTTCGGTTCAGGACTCACTGCCACTTATGTAGGAAATAAAAAATTAGGCTATCATTTCAATGAGTATGAATGGTGTACTGTAACTCCTTATAATAACTCTGGGATAACCTATTATTTTACAGGTTATAGTTTACCATCATCAAAATTGGAGAATATTGGTGGGCAATGGTATAGGTTATATCAGTGGGTTGAGATTAATAATGAATCAGTGCCATATTGGGGTAATTATTGGTAATTTCTAGTTTTTGAAATTATAAATTTATTATATAAAATTTATTTAATACTGGAGGAGATATAATGAATTGTACTAGTAAACATTTTATTTTTAGTTTATTGTTTTTGTTTTGCTTATTTTCTTTTTTGTCTTGTGTTAGTGCAAGTACTTTTTATGTTGATGAGTCTTGGTCTAATGGTGATATTCAGGATTTGGTTGATAATAATTTAAGTATTAGTGATTTGGTTTTTTCTAAAACCGGTAGTGGGGTTTATAGTGGTATTAGTTTGGATGTTTCTAGGTCGATTAACATTGTTTCTGATTTTGGTGTTTTGTTAAATGGGACTAGTGTTGGTGGTGTTTGTGATTATGCTTTTAATGTTTTAGCTGATGGTATAAGTGTTAAAGGTTTTAATCTTGCTGGATATTTTGCTGGCATATTTGTAGCTTATTCTGACAATGTTAGCATATTTAATAATACTTTTTTTGATAATGATGAGTCTATTTTTGTTAGTGATTCTAGTAATGTGAATATTGTGAATAATAGTATTTTTAATAGTACGAATGGGCTTGATGGTATATTTATAAGTAGTTCTAATAATGTAAATATTAGTGATAATGATATTTATGATATTGGTTCTGGTATTAGTGTGGTTGAGTCAAATAACACTAAAATCTCAAATAACAAAGTTCATGATAATAATGGTCATGGTGTTTACATAGATACTGGTGAAAATATAAGTATATCAGGCAATGATTTAGATAATAATAGTGCAGGTGGAATTTCTTCAAGTAATATCAATAATCTAAATATTAAAGATAATAATGTTAAAAATAGTGGTAGTGATGGTGTTTCAGTAGATAGTTCTAAACATGTTGGTATTAGTGATAATGATATTGAAAATTCTTCTTCTAACGGCGTTTCTGTTTATGATAGTGACAATATTAATATTTCTAAAAACAAGATAAAAAAAAGCAACAGCAATGCTGTATCTTTATATTCAACTAAAAATACAAAAATCTCATCTAATAATATTAAAAGTAGTGAAGGTGCAGGTATTTCTTTAGGTGATTCTGAAAATATTTATATTCATGACAATAATATAACAAATTCTAGTGAAGAAGGATTAAAAGGTAACATTGTAACAAATATTAGCATAATTAACAACATTGTTGCAAATAACACAGGAAATGGACTTTTTATCGATGTATCTGCATACAATATGACAATTATGAACAATACTTTTAATAATAATGGAGGAAGTAACCTATATTTTGCAAATATATCAAAATCTTTGATTAAAAACAATAATATCACTAATGGGGAAAGTAATGGCATCGATATATCTTATGGTGATTTTGTTGAAATCTACAATAATATTATAAAAAATAACACAGATTCAGGCATTTACATAACTAACACTAAAAATGCCCTAATTAATGAAAATAAAATAATGAACAACAATGAAGGCATAAATACCTTATATTCCACATTTATTGGCATTTATAATAATTTAATAGAAAAAAATAATGGATTAGCTATTTATCTTGCAAACGACATAAATGATCAAGTCAATTATTTTTCTCCAAGTATATTAGATAATAAAAGATTTTTTACAGGTTTTGGACCATCTCTCATTTTTTATTTTCAAATTAAGGATAATAATATTACTAATAATAGTTTTGGTATTGAGATAAATAGCTGTGATTCTCTTGATATTTCTCAAAATCGCATCAAATGGAATAATGGCAATGGTTTTAGTTCTATCTATTCTAAATCTTTTGGTTTCTATGGAAATAATGTTTCTTTTAATAATGGTAGTGGTTTGTATATTGTTGATTCTGATGGTGGAATCCAAGGAAATAATGTGAGTAATAATAGTGAGTATGGTGTTTTTTTAATGGATTCTCCAGTCTATATTATAGCAAGAAATATAGTAAATTATAATAAAAACTCTGGAATTATTCTCTATGGTGTAAATAGCTCTAATTTGCAATATAATGATATAATTGGAAATGATGGGGAAGGAATACTTTTAAGTAAGTCTAACAACATTCCAATTTATCTAAATGAAATAAGTAATAATAGTATAGGTATTGCTTTATATTCTTCTGATAATTGTTCTGTTTATAATAATGATTTTGTGAATAATACTGTGGGGATTGTTATTGACTCAGTTAAAAATAGTGTTTTTTCTAATTCTTTTGTTGGTGGTAATAAGGGGATTATTATTTATGGAATAAATAATATTATAAGAGATAATAATCTTTCTAATATTAAGTCTAATGGCGTTTCTGTTTATGGTTATGAGAATGTTGTTAAAAATAATATAATAAGTGGTGTTAAAGGTTATGCTATCAGCTTGTTTGCTTATGGCAATAATGTGACTTATAACTCGCTTAAAGGTAATTATCGTGGCTTATATGTTAATGCTGATGAGAATTTATTTGCTTACAATAATATTACTGGCTCTAAATATAGTGCTGTGATTGTTGTAGGTTCTTTAAACACTGTTAAAAACAATAAAATCTCAGGGTCTGGTAATTATAGTAGCATTACTTTAACTGGGTCTTATAACACAGTCACTGGGAATAATATAAGTAAATTTAGCAACGGCATTTATGTTAATGGTCATAGAAATCTTATTTATTCTAACAGAATTAATATTAATTCTACTGGTATTTCTGTAAAAGGTAATTATAATATTCTATTAAAAAATATCATTAGGTCTAATAATCTAGGAATTTCAGTAAATGGCTATAAAAACAATGTTAATACTAATAAAATCACATCAAAATCTCAAGGCTTAAAAATCCTGGGCAATAAGAATAAAATCATCTCTAACATAATTAAATCCAAAACAAATGGCATTATTGGTCATGGGAATCAGAATTTATTCTCTAAAAATCGTGTTAGTGGTAACAAGATTTATGGCATTCAGTCTTCAGGAAATAAAAATATAATTTCTAAAAATATAGCTAATAAAAATAAAAACCATGGAATCAAAGTTAACGGCGATAGAAACAAGGTTACTGGTAATTTTGCTCGTTTATGTGGAGTTCATGGGATGAAAATTGCAGGTGATCGCAATACTGTTACGGGTAATAAACTAGGTAAAAAGTTAAATAAAAGAATTTGTGTTTATGGATATAAAAATAGTATTAAGAAAAATAAATCATAAATTATTTTTCTTATTTTTAGCTAATTCCTAATGAGTTTTTTCTAACATCGAAAATTAAAGATTTTCAGTAATTTTAGATACTTTGCCCAACAATAGCCCTTGAATCCGGTTTCATTATTAAGTGAAACATTCATGTAAATCACAATATAATCTATTAAGACAATTTAATTTAGTCAAATTTATATAGTATTTTTTACATATATTATTATATGAAATTCCAATTAAATAAAATAGACACAACTACATTAAAAAAATCGTTGAAAGAAAATAAAGAGTTATTTAGATCCGTTATTTTAATATTTCTTAATGATACAAATTTAAAACAAAAAGAAATTGCTGAAATATTGGATATAACCCCTAAAACCGTTAGTAAAATTAAAAAAAGATATTTAGAACATGGATTAGATCATGCTTTGAATGATAAGCCACGTTCAGGTCAGCCAAGAAAATATGATAATGACAAAGAAACAGAAATAATTGCATTGGCATGTACAGATCCACCTGAAGGGAAAAAACAGTGGACTGTCAGGTTAATCGCTGAAAAAATGAGAGAAAAACCTGGTTTTGAAACTATAAATCGTGAAAGTGTTCGCATTATTTTAAAAAAAACTCAACAAAATCCTGGAAGAAAGAAATGTGATGTATCAAAGAAATAGACGAAGAATACCGTAAAAGAATGTATACAATTTTAAAATTATATAATGAAGAATATGATCCAAAATATCCAATTATATGCTTTGATGAAAAACATAAACCATTAATTGGAGACATAATTGAAAAAATACCAATGAAACCAGGAAAATTTGAGAAATATGATTACCAATATAAAAGAAATGGTACTGCAAATATTTTCGTCGCCGTAGACTTTAACAAAGGACAAAGATACATAATGCTAACAAATAGAAGAACAAAATCAGATTTTGCCTATTACATTAAACATTTGGTTGATAAAGTCTTTACAAAAGATAAAAAGCTAAAAATCATAACGGATAGCTTAAATACTCATATATATGCCTCGATACTTGAAACTTTTGAATTTAAAGAAGCTTTAAGATTAATGAGCAAAATTACTTTTTACTACACACCAAAACATGCCAGCTGGCTTAACATAGCAGAAATAGAAATTAATGTAACGGATAAACAATGTACAGGAAGAAAAATAAGCAACAAAAATTTGTTAATCAGCGAAACTAAAGCTTATCAAGATTATAGAAATGAAAAAAATCTAAATAAAATGGAATTTCAGTAAAGAAAATGCAGATGAAAAATTATCAGAATATTATGTTTGAAATAAAATAGTAATAATTAAATTGTCTTAGTAATAGTTCCTGACTTAGTACTATTTGAAGTATTGTCTGGTGATCTAATTTATAATTAATTATATATTGATAAATCATTGGTGATTAACTTGAATAAAAAAAGCATAATAATCATTTTAATAATATTAGTAGCTATTATTGGAACAATATTCGCTTATAGCAACATCTACAATGATAAAACAAATTCTAATACCAATATCAATAACTCTACAACCAAAAATATAAGCGAAATATCAAATAAAACTATTAATAATACTAAAAATGATAATACAACAAATACGTATCAAAATGATCCTAAAATTCCAAAAAACCAAACTTTCACACAAACTTAACGAAGAAGGAAGCCATTAAAATTGCTAAGGATCTCGGAACTGGTGATGAGAGTTCTAAAGTTGGAAATATTGTAAAATACAAAAATAAAAGTTGGCTTGTTCCAATATATTCTAAATCAACTGGAAAAATAATTTCATATATCGAAATTCCAGATATGAAAGATATACACCTTAAAAGATCAAACTAAAAAAAGAAAAGAAAATATATAACTCTCACATAATTAAGTTTATTCTAAAATGGGAAAAAAGTGAGTATGAAGCTAATGTAGACAAGAATGATAAGTTCAAGAATAACTATATTCCTTTTTAAAAACTCTTTAAATCACTACCAGAAAAAAATAATAAACAAAATCCTGAATGTTTTGGAATTTATATGTTGTGGAAACTGCATAGTAAATTGTCCAGTATTTTTGCTAATAGGTAATGAATTTGGATATTGTAGCTATTTAATAGGTTTGTGGAGATGTTATGGCGAATTATATTGAAGATTCAAAAGCAAGTGATAATTCAAGATTGATGGTGATGCTGATAGAACACCAACAACAATATCGAAAATAAATAAAATACAAATAAATAATAAATTTAAATGTTTAATAATAGGTGATTTTTATTAAATTTAAATATACAATTTCAATAATTATTCTAATTTTAGTTATATTGGGTATAGGCATTTTTATAGCTAATTACAACTGTAATAATCAAACAAATGATAATAGCATTAATATAACTAAAAAAAACACCACAAATATTGATAATAATACAAACCATTCCCAAGAAAAAAATACTAGTAAGCAAAATACAAAAAAAACTAACACTAAATCCACCCCAAAAAACACATCGGAACCTATACTCATAACAAAAAAACAAGCCCTAAAAATAGCAAAGACATTTCTTATTGATGAAGAATCTGCAGAGGGTATAAGTAGCAAAGCTACATTTATAACACATGGTAAGCAACATTATTGGATTATTAAAGTATATGATTATTGTTTATATATTGATGCTAAAACAGGGGATAGTGTTAATCCTAAATTAGTGGGCATAATATAATTATCATTAGTTCGTAAAGTGTTTTTAATAGGAAATTCATGTTGTATATTACATATGGAAAGTATTTTGCTCTGTTTTGTTTATATTTGCCTTTGGCATATTTGACTACTAAGTTGGAATTTGGTTTTATTTTCTTTTGAATGCATTGTGTAGTTAGTAGAATAGCTTTTTTTACCACTTAATAGGTTTTGCATTCCTTCACTAGGTGTTTTTCTTACACAAGGTATAATAAAAGGTGTTTTTCTATTTTGGAGATAGTCAATAACATCTATAGTGAAAAATTCTTTATCAAGATAGAGTCCTTTAATTTTAAATCCGTTAGTTTCGATTTCATTTATTAAAAAGTCTACAGTATCTTTTAAAGTTTCTCCTTTTAGAATCTATTTCACAGCTATGTGTAGTGTTTATTTCTTAATATTATGTTATGGAACCATAAGAATAAAATCGACTAGTTTCTTTCTTAGATTTAGTTTTAATGGCATATTCATTGCTTTCTTCCTCACAATAACAGGCGATGTTGACAAAATCAATAGCAAAATGATTAAATTTCCTAGGCACAGTTTTAAGACCATTGAATCTTCAAAATTTCATTTAAATTCTGCTGAACCATATTCAAATCAAGATCACGAAGATGATATTTAATAGTTCCTTCTGAAGGAGCATCAACACAAATTTACTAACATTACTAACACTAGTTCGAGAAACACTAGCATTAAAAAGATGATAAATAATCATTTTATCATTATACACAAGATTAGGAGAAGATTTCAACCCCAACATATCTCTAATCACATTCATCGAAAGATTTAATACATCATAATTCAATAATACTTTGCATTGTGTGTTACTTTTTTGATTCATACACTTAATAATACACACCACACAATATAATACTTTACTTATACGAAGTAATGATTATAGTATTTAATCATCAATAATGAAATATTAATGTCTAATAATACCGTAATAAATTTTAATAAATTGCCATGATTTTTATATTTTCTTTAAATAATAAATTTTTTTATATAAATATGTATCGAAAATTATATATATTAGTAATACTATAACATCGTATTGTGCATATAACTTTTTTTAAACGGCTTTTTTTAAGTGATGTCTATGAACTATTTAGGGACAGTTTTACATATATCTAATTCTGGGAAATTAATTGCCCGTAGCAATACTACTCCTCCAAGTGGAGCTTTTATCTACAACAATGATAAAAATAAAGTAGGAAAGATTGCTAATGTTTTTGGACCTACTAAAAAGCCATTTATAGCTATTAATCTATTTAAATCCGTAGATAAAAATAGTTTTCTCTCTGCTGATGATTTATATGTATCATTAAATTCTCAAAAAAGAAAAAGGAGAGGTCAACACGGTAAGAAGAAGAAAAAGAAAAACTAAACGTCGAACTAAAAGAAAATCAACTGCTAAAAAAGTTGAAGAAACTGTAGTTGAAGAAGTTCCACAAGAAGAAGTTTTAACAGAAGAATTAGAACAACAAGATTCTAAAGGTGAAGATATTGTAGATAATATTAGTAATGATGTTGATGAGGAATCAGATACTAAAAAAACTACTAAGAATAAATCTACAAAGAAAACTGCTAAAAAGACTACTAAAAAATCTACTAAGAAGAAAACTACTAAAAGAAAATCAACTAAGAAATCTGCTACTAAGAAAACTAGTGCTAAAAAAGTTGACGATACTGTAGTTGAAGAAGTTCCACAAGAAGAAGTTTTAGCAGATGAATCTAAACAACAAGTTTCTAAAGGTGAAGATATTGTAGATAATATTAGTAATGATGTTGATGAGGAATCAGATACTAAAAAAACTACTAAGAATAAATCTACAAAGAAAACTGCTAAAAAGACTACTAAGAAAACT
Source organism: Methanobrevibacter curvatus (assembly GCF_001639295.1). Taxonomy (GTDB): domain Archaea; phylum Methanobacteriota; class Methanobacteria; order Methanobacteriales; family Methanobacteriaceae; genus Methanoflexus; species Methanoflexus curvatus. The sequence goes on from NZ_LWMV01000205.1 coordinate 10,374, forward strand.
ACTAAGAAAAAATCAACTAAAAAGACAACAACTAAAAAGGCAAGTTCTAAAAATAAGGAAATTATAATTCCTGCTGATAGAAATTGGGATTTAGATCAGGAAGTAAATAATTCAGTTCCTAAAAAGCATACATTTACACCTGTTATTGCTAAACCACAACCTTCAGATATTTTAACTGCTGAAAAGACTACTGTTTGTCCAGAATGTGGCAGTGATGAGTTAATTGGTGATTATGAACGTGCAGAAGTTGTTTGTAAAGGATGTGGATTAGTTATTGATGAAAATATGGTTGATATGGGTCCAGAATGGAGAGCATTTGATCATGAGCAACGTGACAAACGTACTCGTGTAGGTGCACCTATTACATATACAATTCACGATAAAGGTTTATCTACCATGATTGATTGGAGAAATAAGGATATTTATGGTCGTGATATTCCTGCAAGAAATCGTGCTCAATGGTATAGACTTAGAAAATGGCAAAGAAAGATTAGAATTTCTGGTGCTACTGAAAGAAATCTTGCATTTGCTTTAAGTGAGTTAGATAGAGATTCTTCAAGATTAGGACTTCCAAGAAGTGTTAGGGAAGCTGCTTCTGTTGTTTATAGGAGTGCTGTTGATAATAAACTTATTAGAGGAAGAAGTATAGAGGGTGTAGTTGCTGCATCACTTTATGCTGCTTGCAGACGCTGTAGTGTTCCAAGAACATTAGATGAGATTGCTGAAGTTTCTCGTGTGACTAAAAAAGAAGTTGGAAGAACTTATAGGTTTTTAGCTCGTGAACTTGATATTAAATTGCCTCCTACATCTCCTGTTGATTATGTTCCAAGATTTTCAAGTGAATTAGGTCTTCCTGGTGAAGTTCAATCTAGAGCTATTGAAATTATTGATCAAGCTATGGAAAAAGGACTTACTTCTGGTAGAGGACCAACAGGTGTAGCTGCTGCAGCATTATATATTGCTTCTGTCCTTTTAGGTGTTAGAAAAACTCAAAGAGACGTTGCAGAAATAGCTGGAGTTACTGAAGTCACAATTAGAAATCGTTATAAAGAACTAACTGAAGAATTAGATATGGGTGGTTCTTTACTCTCTGGTCTGTAATTTAATTTCAACGGTTAAATAGCTATTTTTTAGCACTTCAAATTTTTTCTATATTTTTTTTATCTTTTTTTTTTATTTGCTCTTTTTATGTAAAATTCTATTAATTCGTCTAGTGATATTTTTTCTGGTAAAATTGTGATTAAAATTTTTAATTCATTTTTATTGAACATTGGAGAAATTATTGAATATTTTATTAAGTCATTTTACAAAGTATATTATCAAAAGCTTTGTAACACATGTAATGAATTTAAATTTTCAAAAATATCATCTAAAAATTCTTTAAATCCAATTTAAACTATTTTTATCATTTTTTTATAAGATTAAAAATGATTATAAGTCACATTTTTGGATAATGTAATATATTTTGATTAAATTTATTTTTTTCTAAAATAAAATTTTCTTTTTATTATTTATTATATTTTTAAATTACATTAAACATGATTTTAAACATTTAAATATATTATAAGG
>NZ_LWMV01000206.1 GCF_001639295.1 Methanobrevibacter curvatus
TCATTAACCAAAAGAAAATAGCCATAACAACAGATTTAAAAACAGAATATAAACCTATAGTAGAAAAATTAGGATTTAAACACCAATGGTGCCTATTCCACACAAGAAAATCATTTAAAAATGCATTCAAAGAATACAAAAAGAAAAACAAAGTATCATCTTACGAAAAATACCTTGTAAACTACTACATTGAGAAATTCATGCTAATGTTTAATCAACCATCCTACGATGAAGCAACAAAATCTTTAAACTGGTTTATAAAAGAATTTGACAACCTTCCAAAATTTATTCAAAACCAATTACAAAAAAAAGTAATTCCCTATTTTAAAACTTTCACACTCCATTTAACAGACGATAATGTACCAAAAACAAGCAATCTCTGCGAAAACATGTTTGGAAAAACAAACCCTAAACACAATAAACGCAGAACTAAAATTATTAAAGGGATTGATACCCGTTGCAGGTTGAGAGAAAGAAAATGGAATGAAAGAAAATTGAAAAAAAATCAGCGAAGTTCTTGACAATGCCTTTTAATCAAAAATCAATAAGTTTATAAAGGTTAAAACTCATATATTTTTATAATAGCTATGATTATAGAAAAATTGATTTATTTAATTTTTTTTAACTATTATTTTGTTTTTAATTTTATCTTAATCAACGAAATTAGCTACTAATGAATTTTTATTCATTTATAAATTTTATTTAAGAGTATAACAATTAATTTTATTCTTGTTTTCTTCTTAGAGTTTTTAAGTATTTTATCTTATTGATTAAATGTAATTTTATATTACTTTTTTAATTTGTTAAATGTTTATTGGTTTTTTACAAATTAAATACTAGATAAGACATATATTCTACTTTAATTATTTAATAGTCTTTAAATGTTAATAATCCTTAACTATTAATGATCTTAATGTATTTAATCTTTATTTTTTAGAATATATGATTTGTGTGCGCTTTTAATTTTAATACTTATCTCAAGATAACAGTATATTTGTTTTACTAATGTAATAATTATTTACAAAATATTTACAAAAAATGTTTTAGAGGGTTTATTATGCCAGGATTATTTGCAGCAAAAAAACTTAAAAAGAATAGACAGAATTTCAAATGGAAAGATGTGGATTATAAGAGGAAGGCTTTACGTTTAGATGTTAAAGCTGATCCTTTAGAAGGTTCTCCTCAAGCAAGAGGAATTGTAATAGAAAAAGTAGGTATTGAAGCAAAACAACCTAATTCAGCTATTAGAAAATGTGTTCGTGTTCAATTAATCAAAAATGGAAAGCAATTAACTGCTTTTGCTCCAGGTGATGGTGCTATTGGTTTTATTGATGAACACGATGAAGTCATGATTGAAGGTATTGGTGGACCTTCTGGTCGGTCTATGGGAGATATTCCAGGTGTTCGTTGGAAAGTTAGTAAAGTTAACAATGTTGCTTTAGAACAGATGGTTAGTGGAAAAATAGAAAAACCTGTTAGATAGATTGATTTTTAGAAGATTTGATTTTTAGAAAGGTTTAATTTAATAAGGGGTATTTTTATGATTCAATTATTTGATAAATGGGACAGTGAAGACATTAAAGTTCAAGATTTAGGTTTAGTAAACTATATTTATTTAGGGGATAAATTAGTTCCACATACTTTAGGTAGACATGTTAGAAGACAGTTTGCAAAAAGTAAAGTATCTGTTGTAGAAAGATTAATGAATAAGCTCATGAGAACAGAAAGAAATGCAGGTAAAAAGAATAAAGCTTACAATATTGTTAAAGAAGCTTTTGAAATTATTAATAAAAGAACCAAAGCAAATCCTGTTCAAGTTTTTGTTAAAGCTGTAGAAAATACATCTCCTCGTGAAGAAACTACAAGAATTAAATATGGTGGTATTGGATACCAAGTAGCAGTCGATATTTCTCCACAAAGAAGAGTTGATCTTTCTTTAGGATTTTTAACTAGAGGAACTTTACAATCTGCATTTAAAAATAAAAAATCTGTTGGTCAATGCTTAGCAGATGAAATTATCCTTGCTTCTGAATATGATACAAGAAGTTTTGCAATAGGCAAAAAAGAGGAAAAAGAAAGAGTAGCAAGAGCAGCTCATTAATAGAGTAGCTCATAAATAAAACAAACTTTTTTTAAATAAGAGCTAAGTTTTTAACTTGAATTACAAGATGTTTGATTAAAGTTTAATTTAAAAAGCTTTTCTAATTTTTATTGAAAATTTATAATACTATAATATTATCAATGAGGTTTATAATAAAGTTTAATAATGACATTTATAATAAATTTTATAATAATTTTATTATTTTTCTAAAAATATTTAAGAAATAGCTTTAAAAGTATTTTTTTTTATGATATAAATTCGTTTTTATTTATAGGTGATATTTTGAGTAGACGAGACAAAATGATTAGCCGGATTAAAGAGTTAATGTATGAACCAGAGTTTATTAGAAACATTGGTATTGTAGCACACATTGATCACGGAAAAACTACTTTATCCGATAACCTTCTTGCTGGTGCAGGAATGTTGTCTGAAGATTTAGCAGGGGATGCAAGAAGTCTTGATTTTGATGAACAGGAAGCAGCAAGAGGAATTACAATTGATGCTGCAAGTGTATCTATGGTTCACAAATTCAGTGGTGATGATTATTTAATTAATTTAATTGATACTCCAGGACATGTTGATTTTGGTGGGGATGTTACCCGTGCAATGAGAGCTGTAGATGGTGCAGTTGTTGTTGTATGTGCTGTTGAAGGTATTATGCCTCAAACAGAAACTGTATTTAGGCAAGCATTAAAAGAAAATGTTAGACCTGTCTTATTTATTAATAAAGTTGACAGATTAATTAATGAACTTAAATTAAAACCAGAAGAATTACAAAATAGGTTCTTAAAGATTATTGCTGAAAGTAATAAACTTATAAAGAACATGGCACCTAAAGATAAGAGAGACCAATGGAAAGTAGATGTAACCGATGGTTCTGTTGCATTTGGGTCTGCTTATCATAATTGGGCTATTAACATTCCGATTATGCAAAAGTCTGGTATCAACTTTAAAGATATTATTGATTTCTGTAATGAAGAAAGACAAAAAGAGTTAGCTCAAAAGGTACCTATTACCGATGTTTTACTTGGTATGGTTGTAGAACATTTGCCAAGCCCTCTTGAATCTCAAGCTTACAGGGTTCCAACAATTTGGGATGGAGACATTGAAAGTGAAGAAGGACAAGTCATGATTAAAACAGAATCAGATGGTCCTTTAGCAGTTATGGTTACAAATGTAAGTGTTGATAAACATGCAGGAGAAATAGCTACTGGTCGTGTATACGGTGGAACCATAGAAAAAGGTAGTGAAGTCTTCCTTGTAGGATCCCATGCTAAAGCAAGAACCCAGCAAGTAGGTGTATTCTTTGGGGCTGAAAGAGTTAATACTGATAAGGTTCCTGCTGGAAATATTGTAGCTATTACTGGTGCAAGAGGTGCTGTTGCTGGGGAAACTATTTGTGATGTAGATAGAAAAATCAAAGAGTTTGAAGGAATTGAGCATATTTCTGAACCTGTGGTTACAGTTGCTGTTGAAGCTAAAAGCACTAAAGATTTACCTAAACTTATTGAAGTTTTACGTCAAGTTGCTAAAGAGGATCCAACTATTAGAATTGAAATCAATGAAGAAACTGGTGAGCATTTAGTGTCTGGTATGGGTGAACTTCACTTAGAAATCATTACTTATAGGATCAAAGATAAAGGTGTAGATATTACAACCTCAGAACCTATTGTTGTTTATAGAGAAACTGTTTCAGGCACAGCTGGACCTGTTGAAGGTAAATCTCCTAATAAACATAATAGGTTCTATATTGAAGTTGAACCTGTTGAACCTTCAATTTACGATGCAATAATTGAAGGTACAATTAAAGAAGGAAGAGTTAAAGGTAAAGAATCTGCAAATACTTTTATTGAGCATGGCTTAGAAAAAGAACAAGCTCGTAAAGTATGGGATGTTTATGGTAGAAGCTTATTTATTAATGCTACCAGGGGTATTCAATACTTAGATGAGGTTCGTGAACTCTTACTTGAAGGTTTTGAATCCGCACTTGATTCTGGACCAATAGCTAATGAAAAAGTCTTAGGTTTAAAATTCAAGTTAGTAGATGCTAAACTTCACGAAGATGCTGTTCATAGAGGCCCTGCTCAGGTTTTACCTTCTATACGAAAAGCTATTTTCGGTGCTATTATGTTGGCACAACCTACTTTACTTGAACCTATTCAAAAAGTATTTATCAATACTCCTCAAGATTACATGGGTAATGCTACTCGCGAAGTCCAGAATAGAAGAGGACAAATCGTTAATATGGATCAAGAAAACGATATGTCAACTATTGAAAGTAAAGTTCCTGTTGCTGAGATGTTTGGTTTTGCAGGTGATATTAGATCGGCTACTGAAGGTAGATGTTTATGGTCTACAGAAAATGCTGGTTTTGAGAAATTACCTCAAGAATTACAAAAACAAATTATTAGGGAAATTAGACAAAGAAAAGGTCTTAATCCTGAACCTTTCTCAGCTGATTATTATTTAGGATAATTTATTTTATTAAATAATAATTCTTTTTATTGTTTAATGTTTTAAATTATTTTTTAAATTTTAATATTATTTTTTTATTTAAATTTTAAATTCAAATTTAATTCAAATTTAGTTTAAATTTTTTTATTTGTTTAAATTTTTCATATTTTTTATTCAAAAAAAATCATTAGATATATATATCTTAAAAAATATATATATTCAAGTTAAAAATTTAATTTCAAATTTTCAACTTTTAATTGTACTTAAATTTTTAATTAATGTACAATTTAATTTATAATTTAATTTATCAATTTTAATTTATAATTTAATCTGTTCTATTTTATTATTTTTATTTAATTGTATAATTAAGTTTATAAATATGTAAAATAAATTTATAATATATAAATATTTTAGTAAATATATTATTTTAATCAAAAATATTTTTTATCCAAATATTTTATATGCAAATTTTTATATTAGGTTTTTATATAAATTTACATGATAAATTTACAAGTATTTGCAAAAATTTACAAAAGTATTTGCAAAATTTATATAAAGTTGTGTTGTAAATTATCATTTAAATGATAAATAAATGAGGTTATATTATGGCAAAAGCAAAAGAACATATCAATTTAGCATTTATTGGACATGTTGATCATGGTAAATCTACTCTTGTAGGACACTTATTATTACAAGCTGGTGCAATTGCAGAACAGCAATTAGATGAAGGTGAAAACAAATTTAGATTTGTTATGGATAAATTAGGTGAAGAAAGAGAAAAAGGAGTTACAATAGATTTAGCTCACCAAAAATTTGAAACTTCTAAATACGAATACACAATTGTGGACTGTCCAGGACACAGAGATTTCGTTAAAAATATGATTACTGGTGCATCTCAAGCTGATGCTGCAGTTCTTGTAGTGGCTGCTGATGATGGTATAATGCCACAAACTAAAGAGCATGTTTTCTTAAGTAGAACTTTAGGTATAGACCAATTAGTTATTGCAATCAATAAAATGGATTTAGTTGATTACAAAGAAGATAAATTCAATGAATTAAAAGATGAAGTATCTGCTTTAATAGCCACTGTTGGATATAAAGATGTTCCTTTTATACCTGTTTCTGCATTTGAAGGAGACAACATTAAAGAAAATTCACCTAATACTTCTTGGTATAAAGGAGATGCTTTAATTCCTACTTTAGATAAATTAAAAGCTCCTGAAAAACCAACCAACTTACCTCTCAGAGTTCCTGTTCAAGATGTTTACTCCATCACTGGTGTAGGAACTGTTCCTGTTGGAAGAGTAGAAACTGGTCTTATGAAAAAAGCTGATACTGTTATATTTGAACCTGCTGGAGCTTCTGGAGAAGTTAAATCTATAGAAATGCATCACGAGATGTTTGATCAAGCTGAACCTGGAGACAACATTGGTTTCAATGTAAGAGGTGTCGGTAAAAATGATATCAGAAGAGGAGATGTTGCAGGACACACTAGTAATGCACCTTCAGTTGCAAAACAATTTGATGCTCAAATTCAAGTTTTACAACACCCTGGTGTTATCACTGTTGGATACACTCCTGTTTTCCATTGCCACACAGCTCAAGTTGCATGTACTTTCTTAGAGTTATCTAAAAAATTAGATCCAAGAACTGGTCAAGTAGCTGAAGAAAACCCAGACTTCTTAAAAACTGGTGATGCAGCTATTGTCAAACTTCAACCAACAAAACCTATGGTTATTGAAAAATATAGTGAAATTGGTCCTATGGGTAGATTTGCTATAAGGGACAGTGGTCAAACCGTTGCTGCTGGAATGTGTATTAATATTCTCCCAGCTAAATAAGTTTGATAACTTATTTTTAGAAATTAGGATTATTCCTTCTTTCTTTTATTTTTATTCTTTTATTTTTTAAGAGGAATTAAATGAATCAAGCAAGAATTAAACTTACAGGAACTGACCCAGAAAAATTATCTTATGTTTGTGATCAGTTAAGAAAAATAGCTGAGAGAACTGGTGTTGACTTATCTGGTCCTATTCCACTTCCAACAAAAAAATTAGTTGTCCCTACAAGGAAATCACCTGATGGTGAAGGAAAAGCTACTTGGGAAAAATGGGAATTAAGAATTCATAAAAGGCTTGTTGGAATTAGTGCTGATGAACGTGCTATGAGACAAGTTATGAAAGTTAATGTCCCAGATAATGTTAGTATTGAAATAGAACTTAAAAGTTAATTGTTCTATTTAACTTATTTTAATTTATTTTTTATAATATTTTTTCATATTTAAATTTTTTATAATATTTTTTCATATTTAAATATTTTATAATATTTTTTAAGTTAACTTTTTTTTTATAAGTTTTTTTTTGAAAAAATTCAAAACAAAATCATATTTTTTTTTTAGTTTGATTGATATATTTGTTTAATCTATTGCCGAGGTAGTCTAGTCTGGTAAGGCGCAGGACTTGAAATCCTGTGGAGATTTCTCCGCCTGAGTTCAAATCTCAGTCTCGGCGTTAATACTTATTTTTTTATTACTCTTTTCTCATCTTAACTTTTTTTATTAATTCCTTTAAATCTTCTAAATCATTTATAATTAATTTACCATTTAGCTCTTTGATATTTGGTCTTTTTACCAAGAATATATATATGTTTAAATCGTCAGCTGCTTCTATTTTTTCTTTTAATCCTCCAGCTATTCCACTTTCCTTGGTTATAATTGCATTTATATTATATTCTTTAAATAATGCTTTGTTGAAATTTTTAGAAAATTTTCCTTCAATAGCTATAATATTCTTTGGATTTATTTCCATTTCAGTTGCTTTTTGGATTGATGTATTGTGTGGAAGTATTCTAATTAAGACATCTTTTGGATCTAAATATTTTAATGTTTGATTTAATGTTGAAACCCCTCCCAAATGAAAAACTTTATTATTAGGTAGATTTTTAGATATTATAATTGAAGCTTCTTCAAAAGATTCAACCATGAAAACATTTTCGAAATGTTTTAAATTTAACCCATTTATATCTAAATAAGGTCTTTCATATCTAATATAATCTATTTTTGTATTTTTTGAAGCATCAATTCCACTTAATCTTCCGTTTTTAGCAAATGGATGGCTTGCATCAAGGATTAAATTAATAGAATATTCTTTAATGTAGTCTGTTAATGTTTTATCTGAAGTAGATCGTGAAACAACTTCTCCAATTTCAATGGTTTTAGCTATTCTGGCTCCATGGTCTGTTGTGGTAGTAGTTAAAACAAATACATCTGGAAACGATTCTTTCAACATATTTAAAATAGATATTGAATCACTTGTTCCACCCATTAGAAGAATTCTTCTTTGATTCTTATTTGTTTCTTTATTCATTAACTTCACATTTTTTAATTTTTTTAATTTTTTTAATAAATATATTAATTTTATATTTACCATTTATAGTATTATTTTCTAATTAATTTTATAATTTTTTTATAGAACTTGCATTTTTTTTTATACATTTTATGTTTTTTAGAGAAATTTATATTTTTTTTATACATTTTTAATTATTATGTTTATTATTCATATCTTTTTTTTTAAATTTCAATAGTATTTTTGCTTTGATTTGAATCAATTTTAAATTTAATAAAGAAAATCTTGATATTTCCATGTAAAAAACATTAAATAAATTTAATTACAGTCCTGAAAGAAATTTTCGAATTAATAGTTTGTTGAAATATTTATTTATTTTAAAAAATAAGTTTATATTATATCTAATTTTTAAAATAATCATTTATAATTTTATTATATAAAAAAATATTTATTATGATTATTTAATTTAATTAATAAATCATTAAAAAATAGAAGCTTATAAGAATAATTACAATATTGTATAAAATAAACATAATAAATATTAATATAAATAATAATAAATGTCTTAAATTGATAATAAAATAATAGAAAGTTAAATAATGAAGAGTTAAATTAGATGTGGAAATTAGTGTAAATTATTAAATAAAAATAATGCCAACAATTTAATGTAGAATAATTAAAAAAGAATTAAAGGAAAAAAATAAGTGTTTAATTTTAATTTATTTCATCCTCTTAAAATTATTTTTTTCATGATTTTGTCAGAAACAAAGATTACTGCACCTGCAATTACAATAATTACCCAATCAATGATTCCTAATCCAGTTGTTCTAAATATTCCTTGTAACCATGGGAGATATACAACCAATAGTTGCATTACAAAAGATGCTAAAATAGCTATCCAGAAAAAATTGTTCTTTTCATCGGATTTTGCTCTTGCATTCAGTGCATTGAATATTTGATAAACCACAAATAGAGTAAAAGCTATTGTCATTGCTTTGATTTTAATGTCTTCTGTAGGATTTGTAATTGAACCTCCTAAAGACAACTCGTAAAGGTATACTCCAAGAGTTCCTATTGCCATTACCACTCCAGCAATTACAATGTGTGAAAGGGAATATTTATTTAAAATACTGCCTTTTTCAGGTGGTCTTTTCATAATGTTTTTTTCAGCACCTTCAACACCTAAAGATTGGGCTGGTGGACCATCCATCATTATATTTATCCATAATATTTGGATTGGATTAAATGGAATAGGCAGAGACATTAGTGATGCACATATAATGGTTAAAATAGCTCCAATGTTAGTAGAAACTTGGAATTTTACAAATCTTTTAATGTTATCATAGATTTTCCTTCCTTCTCTAACAGATTTAACTATTGTGGCAAAGTTGTCGTCTTGAATAATCATGTCCGCTGCTTCTTTTGCAACATCTGTTCCACTTCCCATTGCAACTCCAATTGAAGCATTTTTAAGTGCTGGAGCATCGTTAACACCATCACCAGTCATTGAGACAATGTTGTCTTTTCCTTGAAGTGCTTTAACTATCCTAACTTTTTGCTCTGGAAATACTCTTGCATAAACAGAAACATCTTCTACAATTTCATTAAACTCATCATCATTTAAATTATCAAGGTCACTACCTGTCAAGATTTTTCCATCTTTTAATATTCCAATTTCTCTTCCAATAGCTGCAGCTGTTTCTTGATGGTCTCCTGTAATCATAACCACCTTAATTCCTGCAGTGTTACATGCTGCCACAGCTTTTTGGGCTTCTTTTCTTGGAGGGTCCATCATTCCAACTAAACCAGCAAAAATTAAGTCTTTTTCAACTTCATCAGTAAAATGAATCTCTTCTTCTGCCTCTAAATCATCATTTATTTCTTTGTAAGCCAAGCCTAAAACTCTTAAAGCTGAGTTTGTCATTTGGTGCATGTTTTCAATTACTTCTTTTCTTAATTTTTCATTTAATTCTACGATTTCTCCTTCATTGTCTATGTGAGAGCATAAGTTTAACATGATCTCTGGTGCACCTTTAGATAATACTTTTATGTTGGCATGTTTCTTGCCTTCATTATTCTGTTCAATATTTCTGTGGATAGTAGTCATTCTCTTTCTTGAACTATCAAGAGCTATTTCTTTTATTCTTGGAAGTTTTTTTTCTAAACTGTCTTTTACATAGTTATTATCTTCAGCAAAGTTCATTACAGAAATATCGGTTGGGTCTCCAATTTCTTTACCATCTTTAACACTTGAGTTATTACACAATGTACAAATTTCTAAAGCTTTCTTTTTGTTGTTTAATCTGTTATCAACCACAGTCATTTTGTTATGGGTTAAGGTTCCAGTTTTATCGGTACAAACTACAGTACATGAACCAAGGGTTTCAACAGCCAATAATTTTCTAACAATTGAATTGTTTTTAGCCATTTTTTGCATGCCTAAGGCAAGAGTTAAGGTTAAAACAGCAGGAAGACCCTCTGGAACAGCTGCAACAGCCAAGGACACAGCTGTCATAAATGGTTCTGTTATTGTGTCTATATTTGTAATAAATCCTTTAGATGCCATTTGCAAGATAAAAACAAAAACACAAATTACAACTGCAATTAATCCTAAGGTTTTTCCTAAACTTGCAATTTGCTTTTGAAGTGGAGTTTCAGTGTCTGCTTCTTGAATCATTGTAGCAATTTTGCCTATGGATGAATTCATCCCAATAGCTATTACAACTCCTAATCCACGCCCATTAACTACTGATGAGTCCATGTAAGCTATTTTTGATTTTACTGAATCATCATGTGAACTTTCTATTTTACTTAAATCAAAATCTGCTTTATATTCATGATTCTTGTGAACAGGTAATGATTCACCAGTTAAAGATGATTCATCAATTTTCAAATCAGAACTTTCAATTAAAATAATGTCAGCAGGGATTTTATCTCCCTCTTCAATGGCTACAATATCTCCAATTGTTAACTCTTTTGCAGGGATTTTAATTAATTTATTGTTTCTTTTAACAACAGCTTCAGCTGAAATTAAACTTTTTAACTTTTCCATAGCTTTTTCTGCTCGGTATTCTTGTATAAATCCAATTATACCATTTATTAAAACTACAATTAATATTACAACAGAATCTATCCAATCGCCAATGAAATATGCAGCAACAGCAGCTATTAAAAGCAATATTATTAAAATATCAACAAATTGCATTAAAAATACTTTAATGGGATGATCTTTTTTAATTTCATTTAAAGTATTTTCTCCATACTTGTTTAATCTAAATTCAACTTCTCTATCTTCAAGACCTGTTTCGCTAGTATTGTATTTTTCTAGTATTTTTTCTATTGTGCTCATTTAATCCCTTGTTTTATAATATGAATTATTTTATGATTTTTTTCTTATTATTTCTAACTCTTGCTTTATCTCTTTTAAACCATGTCTGATTTCTTTAGCATTGTTATGTTCTTCTATTTCTTCTATTTCATCTTTAATGGCTTTTAAACCAGGTTTTTCCTTTAATTCTTTTTTAATTTGCTCTAATTCATGTTCAATTTGTTGAATTCTTATATGTGCATTGTAAAATAACCATTCAGTTAATGTAATATCATTTTCTTCTAAATGTGCCTTAATTTCTTGGATTTCTTCTATTTTGGTTATCATATTATCCTCATTTATTTCTATTTTTTATATTTATTTGCCATTTTTGTAATCATATAAATTTTATTACTTATTAAGTATTCAATTATTTACTCATTACTCTATTATTTATTCATTACTCTATTATTCATTATTTTATTATTTATTATTAAATTATTATATATATTAAATTAAAATTTTTTATTATTTTGAAAGTACATATAATTTAAAAAATTTCAATTTTTTAATTTCAATATCATTTTTAAAAATTAAAATTAGTAATTTAAAATTAATAAAATTAATTTAATGTTTTTTTTTTTTATTAGAGACTATTTTTATCACAAG
>NZ_LWMV01000207.1 GCF_001639295.1 Methanobrevibacter curvatus
AAAAAAAAAAAAAAAAAAAAAAAAAAAAAAAAAAAAAAAAAAAAAAAAACTATATACCTCTGCACACTCTACTGATAAAATGAAAGAATATGAGATTTTTAAAGACTTGAAGGTTCCAAAAGGGCTAAATACCATTGTTAGATTAGATGGAAGAAGGTTTCACAAGTTGTCAAAAAAATTAAATCTAAAAAAACCTTATGATGAAGAATTTACCAAAAATATGGTTAAAGCAAGTGAAGTACTATTTAAAGAATTTTCTCCATTACTTATATATACTTTTTCAGATGAAATAAGCATTTTATTAAAATCTATTCCATTTAATGGAAGAATAGAAAAAATAGACTCAGTATTTGGAAGTTTAGCTTCAAGTTCCTTAACTCTATCTCTAAACAAAAGTTTTAAAAAAGAAATAATACTTAGTTTTGATTCTAGGATTATTTTATTAAACAACGATAATGTTGTTTCATACTTTAAATGGCGACAAGACGAAGCTTTTAGAAATTATACAAACAGTTATGGGTATTGGAGTTTAAGAGAAGAATATTCAAGGGAAGAAGCCAGTAAAAAACTTAAAGGAATGAAAAATTCTGAAATCCACGAGTATCTATTTAAAAAAAAAGGAATTAACTTAGATAAAAATCCAATTTGGCAAAAACGGGGCATATGTTTATATAAAAATAAAAACAATGAACTTACAATTGATAGAAATATTAAAAAATTTTCAAACCCATTTTTTTGTGAAAATATATTAAATAATGGAAAAATTAGAAAAAAATATTAAAAAAATATTAAAAGAGATATTAAAAGAAATATTAAAAAAAAGATAAAATGTTCGATAAAATACTATCAAAGATATTTAAAACCAAAGATTATGAATTTAATGATGTTCAAGTGACTGAAGAAGTCATAGATTACATAATTGATTTAGCCATTAACTCTAATCCTAATGAATTTATTGCAGAATTTGAAGGAAAAATAAAGGATAAAATATTAATAATAAATGGATTAATCTTTTTACCTACAGTAACATCGGGAGAGTCTGCTGTTATTTATACTTATATGAAACCTCCAACTATTAAAACATGGGGGACAGTACATAGTCATCCTGGAGGAATTCCACAGCCATCAGATGCCGACTTATTTACTTTTTCCAGACGAGGATTATTCCACATGATAATTGCTACTCCCTTTAGAGTTGAAGACATTAGAGGATTTAATCACTTTGGAGAACCAATGGATTTCACAATAATTTAAGTTTAAAAAAGCTTTAAATTTAATACATGAAGTAACTCTTCATTTATACTCCAACATGCTAGTTGGCTTAATATAGTACAAATAATAAAAATAATATAACCAAGGAAGAGGTTATTATAAAAAAAGCTATGATAGAGGTTGTTAATTTATAGGTTCTTCCTTAGTATTATCCATTGAAACAATGGAAAAACAATATTTAAAGTTTAGAGTATTTAAATGTTTAGATTATTTTGAAAAAAATAAAAAAATAAAAAAAATAAAAACAAGAAAAATAAAAATAGAAAAAATAAAAATAGAGAGAAATTATTGATACTAAAACAAATGACTAATAAAATGGATAATTAATCAAACAAATCAAATAAAACAATTTTATTGTTTAAATTTAAATCATCTTGTGGGAATTCTAAATCAGATTTATTGTAAATTACTCTAACTTTAGCATTTTTATCTTTTTCAAAGTCTTTTACTAATATATTATTATTAATCTCCACTATTTTGGTTTTAAATCCATTCATTATCTCATCAGGAGATTCTATATTCAATAAATTATCATTATATTTATTTAAAATTATATCTAAGATTTTTTTAGCAGAATCACCAGTACCATATGGATTTGGAGCCATTTGCATTTTATCTCTAAAATCTTTGTTATTTAAAATAATTTCTGAAAATTTAATAATTTTATCTTTACTTGAACCTACTAAAATATTTCCACCAGCACCAACTGTTTCTGGTCTTTCTGTGTTGTATCTTAATGTTAAAGCTGGAATATTTAGCGTAATGGCTTCTTCTTGGAGTCCACCAGAGTCTGTAAGTATTAAAGTTGATTTTGATAAAAGCAAAAGGAAGTCTAGATAACCAACAGGATTTATTATATGGAAATGTGGGAGTTTATCAAGTTTTTCTAATAAATCAAAATTTTCTAATGTTTTAAGAGTTCTTGGATGAATTGGAAATACAATATTGAAATCAGTTAAGTTTGCCAATCCATTTATAATTTCAGTTAACCTCGCTTTATTATCTACATTTTCAGCTCTATGCATAGTTAAAGTAATAATATTATCTAATTTTAATAAATTTGATAAATTATTTGATATATTTCTATTTTGAGATATTTTTAAATTTCTAAAACAAGCATCAACTACAGTGTTACCAGTAATATAAATTTTATCTCTTGAAATTCCTTCAATAGCTAAATTAATTGCTGCTTGCTCTGTTGGAACAAAATATAATAATGAACAAACATCTGCAGCTTTTCTATTTATCTCTTCAGGCATTGAATCATCATATGATCTAAGTCCTGCCTCAACATGCCCAACTGGAATATGTAGCTTTGATGCTACAAGGGCACCTGCTAAAACTGCATTTGTATCCCCTTGAACAAGGAGAATGTCTGGATTTTCCTTAATTAAAATATCTTCTATTCCTTCCATCATCTTAGCAGTTTGTTTACCATGAGATGAAGAACCTACTTCAATGTTGTAATCTGGGAAAGGTAGTTCTAAATCCTTAAAAAAATTATCAGACATTTCAGGATCATAATGCTGTCCTGTGTGTATTAAAACCATTTTTAAATTTTTTTTTAGAATTTCATCAATAATGGAAGCCATTTTAATTATTTCAGGTCTTGTTCCAAGTACAATAGCTATTTTCATAAAAAATCTCCAAAATAATAAAAGTTTTAATTCATTTTTAGCTTACTTTCAATTTCTAACTTTCATTTTACTCTATGATTCATCACCAATATTTAAAAAAATTATTTAAAAATAATTAAAAACATTTAAACATGTTGAAAAACTATTAATAAATAAAAATTGAGGAATTTATTCTTCGTCATATATGTATTCATTTAGTGATTTAACATTTATTTCATGGTTTTGAATAGCTTCTATTGCGTTAAATGCTGCTTTAGCACCAGCTATTGTTGTTATATATGGAATTCCTAAATCAATAGCTAAACGTCTTATAATAAAGCCATCTTTAGCTGAAATTTTACCTGAAGGGGTATTGATAATTAAATTAACATCTTTATTTAAAATTGCATCAGAAACATTAGGGGCATCTTGAGAAATTTTTGATATTTCATCAATTTGAACATTTTTAACAGCCTGTGCTGTTCCTGGAGTTGCAATAATCTTAAAACCTAACAATTTAGCTTTTTCAGCTATTTTTTGAATTTTTGGCTTGTCAGAATCTTTGACACTAATAAATAAAGTCCCTTTTGTAGGTAAATTCATACCTGCAGAAAGCTGAGATTTATAGTATGCAAGGGCAAAGTTTTCATCTATTCCCATACTTTCTCCTGTAGATTTCATTTCAGGACCTAAAATTGTATCAGACTCAGGAATCTTTAAAAATGGGAAAACAGATTCTTTAACTGCTACATGATTAATTTTTATCTCATCAATTAAACCATAATCTTTTAATTTATTTCCTACAATTAATTTAGAAGCTATTTTTGCAAGAGGGACACCAATTGCCTTACTTACAAATGGTATTGTTCTACTTGCCCTTGGGTTTGCTTCTATTATGTAAACTTTCTTTTCATCAAGTTTTACCGCATATTGAATATTCATTAATCCAACAACATCTAATTCAATAGCTAACTTGCGAGAATAATCACGAATAGTATTTAAAATATCTTCAGGGATGGATTGAGGAGGAATTACACAAGCAGAATCCCCAGAGTGGATACCTGCCTCTTCAATGTGTTCCATTATTCCACCAATAAAAACATTTTCTTTATCAGAAAGGATATCCACATCAACCTCAACAGCTTCTTCTAAAAACTTATCAACAAGGATAGGATGTTCTGGTGAAACTTTAACTGCTTCCTGCATATATTCTTTTAATTCATAGTCATCATAGACTATTTCCATGGCTCTGCCACCAATAACATAAGAGGGTCTAACTAAAACTGGAAAACCTATTTCTTTAGCTATTTCTCTAGCATCTGCAAAGGAATGGGCTAAGCCATATTCTGCCTGAGGAATATTTAGTTTTTCAAGAACTTTTGTAAATCTTTCCCTATCTTCAACCTTGTCAATACTTTCATAGGCAGTTCCAAGTATTTTTACTCCTTCATTAGCTAGAGGAACAGCAAGATTAATAGAAGTTTGACCTCCAAATTGAACGACAACCCCTTCAGGATTTTCCTTTTTAACAATTCCCATTACATCTTCAAAGGTTAATGGTTCAAAGTAAAGCTTATCCGAAATATCATAGTCAGTAGAAACTGTTTCTGGATTGTTATTAATAATAATTGTCTCTATATCTTCTTCTTTTAATGCAAGGGATGAATGAACACAACAATAATCAAATTCAATGCCTTGACCTATTCTTATTGGTCCAGCACCTAAAATAATGATTTTTCTTTTATCAGACTTCACTAATTCATTACCTTCATCATAACTACTGTAATAATAAGGAGTTTTAGCTTCAAACTCTGCGGCACAAGTATCAACCATTTTATAATTTGGCGAAATACCATGAGCTTTAGCAATAGCTTGAATTTCTTCAACAGACAAATTTGAGGAATTAGAAATAGCTACATTGGAAAAGCCTAATTTTTTTGCCTTTAAAAAGAAAGATTTATCCTGTAATGTATCTTTTGTTACTGTCTTTTCAAAATCAACAATATTTTTGACTTTATTTAAAAAGAAAGTGTCAATTTGAGTAATATTTGATAACTCTTCAATATCCATGCCAAATTTAATTGCACTATATAATTGGAAAAGTCTATTGTCTGTAGGATTTTTTAAATCTTCAAGTGAAAAATCATGATATTCAAAACCATATTTTCCAATATCAAGAGAACGTATAGCTTTATGTAATGCTTCTTCAATTGTTCTTCCTATTGACATTACCTCTCCTGTAGATTTCATTTGAACTCCAATTTTACGGTTGATTCCTTTGAATTTATCAAAAGGCCAACGTGGAATTTTACATACAACATAGTCTAAGGTTGGTTCAAAAGATGCAGGTGTTTCTTTTGTAATATCATTTTGAATTTCATCTAAAGTCATTCCAAGAGCTATTTTTGAGGATATCTTAGCTATTGGATAACCAGTTGCCTTAGAAGCCAGTGCACTGCTTCTACTTACCCTTGGATTTACTTCAATAACCTTATATTCACTAGTTTCAGGGTTAACTGCAAATTGGATATTACATCCTCCTTGAATTCCTAATGCCCTAATAATTTTTATTGATGCATCTCTAAGCATTTGGTGTTCAATATCATTTAAATTTTGAGCAGGAGCAACAACAATACTTTCTCCAGTGTGAATACCCATTGGATCTATATTTTCCATATTACAAACTATGATACAGGTGTTGTTTTTATCTCTCATTACCTCATATTCAAACTCTTTCCAACCTAAAACAGATTCATCAATTAAAACTTGACCAATAAAACTCATATCCAATCCATGGGAAGCTATTTCAATCAATTCTTCTTTATTATGAGCAACTCCACCACCAGTTCCACCTAAGGTAAATGCAGGTCTAACAATGACTGGATATCCAATTTCTTCTACAGCAGTTATTGCCTCATCTACAGATTCAACTGCCTTTGCCTTAGGAAGTGGTTCATTAAGTTTTTTCATAAAACTATCAAATAAATCCCTATCTTCAACATCAGCTATTGTTTTTATTGAAGAACCTAATACTTTAATCCCCTTTAAAGCCCCAATTTCAGCAAGTCCAGTAGCAACATTTAATCCTGTTTGTCCACCCATGGTAGGTAAAATTGCATCAATATTTTCCTTTTTAATAATTTTAGCAACAATCTCTGGTTCTAATGGCTCAACATATACTTTATCTGCCATATCCATATCTGTTTGAATAGTAGCAGGATTACTGTTAATCAAAACCGTTTCTATTCCTTCTTCTTTAATAGATTTACATGCTTGTGATCCCGAATAGTCAAATTCAGCAGCTTGACCTATTTGAATTGGTCCAGAACCTATTATAAGTACTTTTTTAATATCCTTATCTATTGGCATTATAATCCTCGAAATAAATTTAAAAATGAACAAAAATAACACAGTAAAATATTAATATATAATTATATTTATACAAGTATAAAAAAATTTAGCATAAACAATGAAAAAAATAAAATAAAATAAAAATAAATTAATTATCAAAACAAAAATCAGAAAGCTTTTCAAATTTTGATATAGATTTAACAAAATCTTCAATAGTATAATCATAAATATTTAGACCATATCTATTTTTTGTATAACCAATCATATATTTTGTGTCTTCATGAATAATTGGAGCTATAAAAATAGAATAAATCTTCATATTAACACCTACAATAGATTTAAGATGCCTAGTGATGGCAGGAATTTCAATAGAACCTTGATTTCTATTTCTAATTAAAGTCACTTCAACCAAAACCCTATCATGATCTGAATAAACCTCAATATCCCCAATTCCTCCCATAGCAGTGAATGTAGGCATGCCTTCATCATCGATCGGATAATTTGGACTTATATCCACACTAGGAAAATGTTGTTTTAAGGCAATACTTGTTAAAAATTCAAAACGGATTGGACCATCTATAAATTTTAAAACAGTATGTTTAGAAGCAATATTTTTATTTCCCAAAACTTTTAATTCTTGATAAATTTCATCTTTAGTTAAATCTTTTGCCCATTTTTCTAAGTTTCTTTGACGAATTTCATTTATATTATACTGAATATAATTAGATGGAATTTTCACAAAATTTTCATCAATTTGACCCATATATTCATAAAATTTATATTCATCATCAAAAATTTCTTGATTATTATACTTTTCAAGAACATACTCAGTCTTATCTATTTCAAATTTATTAACATCTAATAAATTTCCCATTCCCCTTAATGAAAATAGACCAGTAATTCTAAATTTACGGATAAAATCATCTACTCCCTCATTTAAAATTTGGTTTATTTTAAATCTTTTTGTATTATCTGATTCTAATAATTCTAAACATAAAGAGTAAACTGTTTCATTACTTGGTTTTTTTCCATGTTTTATTCTAAAAGAATTTATGAATTCAGCTAGTTTAGAGCTATTATTATTCTGCCAACAAGTAATAAAAGGAATTTCATGACGATAAATCCCAGATTTTTCCCAATTGTAATTATTTTTAAGGATATTAATAGTTTCTAATGTTAAAACTAATGGAGTATTAGAGTTTAAATTGCGACGAAATGGATTATTTGTATTATATTTAACCATAGCATTTAAAAAAACTCGAGACAATAATTTAGTTGAATCTGAATTTTTGCCTAAAGTTTTTATAAGCAAATGTCCACTTTCAGAAATTTCTATTTTCTTGTTGATTTCATAATAAACAAAGCCTAATTCTTTTGAAAATTTGTAAAATGTATCAAATCTACTTGGCCACCCTTTTTCAAAACCAGATTCCTTATGATTTTGTGAAGAATTTTTTATTATGTCCTTTAGATCTTCATCAGTATAATCTAATGATTCATCTGCATAAATATGTTTATATTTTTTATTATTCCTCTGATACACGGTTTCATAAATTTTTTTTGACAGAATATTTTTAATTATATCATATATTAAATCATTAGTTAAAATTTTTCCCTCGAAATCAATTAAACAATTAAGGAAGCTGACGATTCTTTCAGGATTACGCATAGTAGTTGTAAATGATAGTGGTTTTCTTTCATTCTTTCTTTTTGGCATATCAATTCCACCTATAAATGAAAATTAATTTTCTTTTATTAATTTTTCACCATTGAAATTAGTAATATAAACTTCTATACTATTTTTTTTAATTGAATTATCAAATCTAGAAATGTAATTACTTTTAATAGAATATTCATTATATTTTTTAGCCCATTCTAACAAAATATTATTTTGCTGCCCTTTATGTTGAACCATATTTGAAAGTCCCCATTTAATTCCTCTTTCATTTAAATCATCTAACAATGAGTATAAACGAAATTCTTCTTTTTCATTCCATAATTTATTATAATCACTAAAAGAAATCAGATAAGGAGGGTCAAAATAAAAAAAATCATTTTTTACAGGATTTCGAGTATTTACAAATGATTCAAAATCCAAATTAAACATTGAAATATTAGATTTATTTACCCATCTAGAGTAATTTTTCAATGAACTAGTAACATTTTTATTCCAATCCACATTTCCAACAGGCAAATTAAATTTATCTTGAGAATTAAAACGAATCATATGATTAAAACCATAAATTAAAAGTAAATATAATAAGTCATTGCGATTTTTATTTTCATTATAATCTTCTCTTAATTTAATATAAAATTCTTTGTTATACTTTGAAAAATATGTTTTTTTGAATTCTTTTTTAAGTTCATTAATTTTTGAATTTATTTTGATTTCAGAGTGGCTCAAACCATAAAACTTTATAATTTCATACATCTTATCCAAAAATACATTTAAGTTCTGAGTTTCCTTCTGAAGAAATAAATGTAATTCAATAATTTTTTGATCTAAATCATTTAGCTCATGTTTTTTTGCAAAGGTATTAATTGAAGCACTGCCTCCACCAGCAAAAACATCATAAAATGTATTTATATTATTAGGAAACAAATTCGATAGTTGAGGCATTAATTTATATTTATCTCCAACATAAAACAAAGGAGAACGAATTTTTTTCATTTATTGACCTCAGTAATAAAAAGAAATTCTTTATGATTTTGTAAATCTGATTTTCCAGCATTAAAAAATTTAAAAGATTTTTCAAAAATATTGGTGGTGCCAACATTTTCTAAACTATTTAATATTTCCTCATGAGTAATTTTATTACGAGAACTATTGCTTTTAGATTTGTAATTATTGTTATAAGTGACAGCTATATAATTAACATCTAAATTACTTATTAAATCATTGAAAACCATCGGAGCAGAAGTTTTACAGTAAGTACTCATATTTTCAGCCTTTGGTTTCATAGCTACACCAGATAATTTTGGCTTATCCCATTTAGAAATTCCTTCTAAAACATGATAAAAACGAGAATATTGACGAGAATTATAAGGAGGATCAACAAAGGCAATATCTGCTTTAACATTACGGATTAATTCGTTTGAATCTTCACGATAAATTTTTATATCTTTATTTTCCGCATTAATAGGATTTATTAACTCAAATTTAAATTTATTCTGAACCCTTTCTTTTTTACGATATGCATCATAATGTCCCACAGTATTTGCAATTTTATCTGCAGAATAAATTAATGAAGCAATAAGAATTGCTTTTTCTTTGTGATTTAAAGAGTCATTTAATTCAATACGTTCTCGAATTTCTCCTATAATTTTTGCATCATGAAAACTAAAAAATTTTCCCCCATAATTATCTTCAAAATAGGAATCATCGAATTTTCTATCAGTTATTTTTCTAAAATCATTAGTTATATCTTTTAATTTAGAACAGTCATGTTGTGAGGTGTCAAAAAATGCAGTGTATATAATATTATTTGAAAATAAAAAATCATTTAATACAAACTCATCATAAATATCTAAAACTTCTCTAGTAACAACTCCTGTCCCAGCAAAAACATCAAAAAAAGAATTTCCAGAAGCATATTCATTCAACAACTCTTTAATCCATGTAGCAAGTTTGTTTTTATTACCTATATACCGACGATTTTCTAAATTAAATTTCCCAAACATCCTATCTCCAAAAAAACGAATATTATTTACCAGCTGATTAGTACAATTAATAATCTAATCCATAAACATCCTAATACTTAAAATCCAAATACTTAATATTTTAACACTTAATATTGTAATACTTGCTTAACAAAATTGTCAAAGATAAAACTTGTGTCATTTGGACCAGGTCCAGCTTCAGGGTGATATTGGACAGATTGGATAGGCAATTCATTATGAATAAAACCTTCAGGAGTTTTATCATTTAGATTTATTTGAGATAATTTAAAATTAGCATCAATTAAAGAGTCAGCATCTACTGAAAAACCATGATTTTGAGAGCTGATGAATACCTTACCTGAAACTAAGTCTTTAACAGGCTGATTTACTCCCCTATGACCAAATTTCATTTTATATGTGCTAGCACCGAAAGATTGAGCTAAAATCTGCTGACCCATACATATTCCTAAAATAGGGAATTTTTCATGCATTCTTTTAGTTGTTTCAATAGTTTCACTTAACCTTGAAGGATTCCCCGGTCCACAAGAAATCATAAAGCCATTTAAATCATGTTCCAAAATCTTTTCTGAACTTGCATTGTATGGGAAAAGTATGACTCCTATATCTCTACTTAAAAAACTATTAATTATATTCTTTTTAATACCACAATCCACAATAGCTATTTTTTTATTTTTGTCTTTACCAAAAATTTGAACTTCTTTTGTTGAAATCTGAGGAACTAAATCCATATCTCCAATATCTAGTTGATTTTTAGCAAGTGAAATTATTTCACTGTCATCTGTATCTTCTGTTGATATTGCAGCTTTCATTGTTCCTTTTTCTCGAATTTTTATGGTTAAATCTCTTGTATCAACACCAGATATTCCTGGAATTTTAAATTCTTTTAAAAATTTATCTAAAGATTTGTTTGCCGCATATTTAGATGGTTTTTCACAAAGCTCACGAACAACATAGGCTTCTGTTTGAATTTTATTTGATTGATACCAATCTTCACTTACACCATAGTTGCCACATAAAGGATAGGTAGACATTAAAATCTGACCTTTAAATGAAGGATCTGTTAAGCTTTCAACATAACCACACATTCCTGTTGAAAAAACAATTTCCCCTGTAGCTGTTGTTTCATGTCCAAAGGCTTTGCCTTCAATAATCGTTCCATCTTCTAAAGCTAATTTTGCTTTTTTCATAAAGTCACCATTAAAACAATTGATTTACAAATTAAGGCATTATTATACATATTATATTAAAAATATTATATTAAAAATATTATATTAAAAATATTATTTTATTAAAATTATATTAGAATTATATTATAAAATCATTATGAACTTATATATTTATAATTGTTTAACTATATTAATAGCTAATGGATTTAATGTAATTATATGATTATATTAATCAGCATATACAATTTTTACAGTTAAAATAAACTTTATTTCAAAAAAATTCATAAAAAATTAATTAATAAAAAAACTAATTAATTAAAACTAATTAATTAAAACTAAGTTAATTAAAACTAAGTTAATTAAATCTAATTTAATGAAAAAAATATTCTGTAATTAAGAATTAATGAAATAAATATTTATAAAATAAATTGAAATCTTATTCATTAATATTTATATAACTTATATTATTAAAATATATCAGTAGTTCGTAAAGTATTAATATTGTGGGTTGTATTATTAATCTATGGAAAGAAAAAACAACCCACATAGATTGTTATGGAACGATGATGTATTAAGTCTTTCGGTGAATGTGATTAAAGATA
>NZ_LWMV01000208.1:7500-11444 GCF_001639295.1 Methanobrevibacter curvatus
CTTCTCCTTGCCCCTCAATACCAAATAAGTATAAAATAATTAAGAATATACTATGGTAAAATCCTTCATTGTCTCCTTTAAGTTGGTAAGGGATTTGATTGTAAATCTCTTCTAATATTTCTGTTAGTCTGTGAGAATCTTTGTTTAAAATATACTCATAAACTTTATTTCTTAATTCAATTAGTTCTCCTTCACGTAAATTAGTGTAGGCTGTGACTAATTTATTCATTAAAGATTCTCTAACTTCATGATTTGGAATATCTAAAACATATTCAATAGTTCCATTAACAGTTTTCTTTTCTATGATTGTTAAGTATCCAGTTTGAAATAATAATGAAACAATGTTAAGGTTATCAAGGTCAAAATCACTAAAATCATTTTTTGTTGCAATAATAGGTTGTAATATTGGTTTTAAATTGTTTTTTTTCTTTAAAGATTCCATTAAAACTGTTGGTGTTCCTGATTCAAACCAATAATTAGAAAATTCCTTCATATTAAATAATAATAGTGTTGAATATGGATTATAAACTTTATTTTCTCCATCCCAGCTATAACCATCATACCAGTAATTAATTTTATTTAATACTTCATCATAATTTAATGACTCTTTTTGAGCTAGTTTTTTAATATATTCTTTAAAATGTTTTTCTAAGTCTTTGTGTGTATATCCACAAATGTTTGAAAAAAATGGATCTATTGTAATATCTGTTAGGTTATTCAAACCAGAAAATATAGAAGTATTACTAAACTTTGAAACACCAGTTACTAAAACAAATCTTAAATGTTCATCATTAGCCTTTAATACTTCATAAAAACTACTAAGTACTTTACGGTTAGCATCAACAATCTCTAAATCATCCATATTGTCAATTATAGGCTTATCATATTCATCAATTAAAACTACAACTTTCTGATTAAATGTTTTATGGAGTTTTTTTATGAGTTCTGCGAATTTCATAGATTCAACTGGAGCTTTAAGAGTAATGGAGTATTCTTCTGCAATAGCATCTAAATAAAAATCAAGAGATGCTTCTAATTTATCTGGAGTTTTATGACCAATTTCTCCTAAATCTAAATGTATAACAGGATAAGAGTTAGTCCAATCCCATTTATCATAGATATAAAGACCTTTAAAAAGTTCCTTATTTCCTTTAAAAAGTTCTTTAAAAGTACTGATGAATAATGATTTACCAAATCTTCTTGGACGAGATAAGAAATAACTTTCTTCATTTTTTGCTAAGTTATATATTTGCTGTGTTTTGTCCACATATATATAATCATTTTCTCTTATTTTTGAAAACGTAGAAATGCTTACAGGTAGTTTTTTCATTTTATTTCCTCTTTTAATTGTTTTCTAAAATTTTCTACTAAATTATTTATGTTTTATAATATAATATATTAGATTAAATTAATTATAAATAGTTTGTGTTAATATCTGGCATTGTCAAAAACTTTTAAATTTTTGCTTTTGAATTTTTATAAAAAAGCTATTTTCAAATTTAATAGGTAAAACATGTTTATTCTAAAAAACTAAGGTTTTAAAATATTTTTAAATTTTGACACATCATAATATTTAACAAAATAATTATGAAAATAGTTTAATCTTAAAATTTAGCTATTTTTATTAATTTTATCTGTAATTTATAAGCCATACAAATAAATATATAGTTGAAAACTCAAAATATTATAATATTTAAATCTGAAACAAACTTTTAGAAAAAAGTTTGATCTAAAGTTATTTAGAAAATAAAGCATTTTAATTTTTATATTAATTTAATGTTTTCATAATATTAAAATGAATTATAAGTTTATTTTTTCATTAGTTTAATTAAAATATTTAAAAATTAATCAAAATATTTAAATTATTTAAATCTATCAATACTCAATAAACTTTTTAAAATAAAAATTTTTAAAGAATATCTTATTTATTAAATCCCATGAAAATTGTTCCTCACACCTAATAAATTAAAATATAATTAGATTTGTTTTAAAAATAAATAAAATAAAAAAAGTATTTATAATGTGATAGAATGGAAAAAAATAGGTTAGAATCATTTAGTGATGGTGTTTTAGCTATTATTATAACAATTATGGTGTTAGGATTAGGTGTTCCACAAGGTCATAATTTATCAGACCTTTATCCATTAATCCCTATATTTTTGGGATATATTTTAAGTTTTATTTATGTAGGAATCTACTGGAACAATCATCATCATTTATTAAAAACTACAAATAAAATTTCAGGAACAACACTTTGGATAAATCTCATATTACTCTTTTGGTTATCTTTATTTCCATTTACAACTGCATGGATGGCAGAAAGTAATTTTTCTACATGGCCAACAGCATTTTATGGAATAGTTCTCTTAATGGCTGCTATTTTTTATTTTGTTTTGCAGTACCATATTATTTCTCTTGAAGGAGAAAAATCAACATTGAAAATAGCTATTGGAAATAATTTAAAAGGTAAAATTTCTCTAATTCTTTATGTTTTAGCCATTGTATTTGCATTTATAATTCCACCTATTGCTCAAGGAATTTTTGTTTTAGTAGCACTTATTTGGTTAATTCCAGATAAAAGAATAGAAAATTTATTAGATTGAGAAAATGATTAAATATTCATATAATATTATATAAATATTCTGTACTTTTTAAAGTATAGTAATTATGATTTACTATACTTTTTTAAGGATAGTTTTAAGGAGAAAATAAAAAAATACAAACCACTAAAAATAAATAAAAAATTTCTTTTTAAGAAGAACATAATGTGTCAAAAATAAGGGGCTACTATTTTCAAAAATGTTTTAAAGTTATTCTTT
Source organism: Methanobrevibacter curvatus (assembly GCF_001639295.1). Taxonomy (GTDB): domain Archaea; phylum Methanobacteriota; class Methanobacteria; order Methanobacteriales; family Methanobacteriaceae; genus Methanoflexus; species Methanoflexus curvatus. Next base: position 10,320 of record NZ_LWMV01000208.1, read on the forward strand.
GATAAAAAAAAGATTTTAATTAGTGTTTAAGTTTAAAAATATCTCAATTTTTGACAATCCTCTTTTTTTTTAGAAAAAAAAACTTTTATTTAAATATGAAACATATATTTAAATAATATTTAGGATTTTTCTAAAAGCTTACTTTAAGATTTAAATATATAGTGAATTACAAATTTATGTCCATATAAATTCAAAATTTAAACAAATTTTTTAGAAAACACATACTAATTAAAATTAATTTAATTTTAAATAAAAATATGAAATTCATTAAAAATTAATAATAAGAATATTAGTAATTTTATTTATAAAAATAAATAAAATAATTATTGTAATTAATAAATAAAGTAATTTTATGTAAAATTATAAAATTTAAAAATTCCAACAATTTATTAAAAGTAAAAAATTAATTTAACAAAACACTATAAATTGTAAATTGAATAGGGTATAGAATGTTACACTTATAGGGACTTTGGTTTTATGGAAAATTGCTCCAGTGTAATCACTAAAATTTAATCCAGATTTTTTACAATAATAATATCTTGTTTTAAATTATGATCCACGATTGTGAACTTCATAAATTTTACATTTTGACAATATACTCCAAGAGACCATCAATGCTTCAAAACATATCATACTGTTAAGGCAATTTAATTCTAAATGTTTATATGCTGTAAGTTATATATTATAATAATATGAAGCATAGAAAGTTAGAACTCAGAGAAAATGACTATAATTGTTTAAAAAAGATGGTTAAAAAAGAAAAAGAAATAAATATAGGGCTAGAATTCTTTTGTTACTCAATAAAGGTAAAAAAATAGAAGATATTGCTGATATTTTAGATATTAGTGTAAGCACTATTGCTAAAATTAAAAAAAGATACTTAGATGAAGGATTAGAGTCTGCTTTAAATGATAAACCTCGTTCTGGTCAGCCAAAGAAATATGATGTTGAAAAAGAAACTGAAATAATAGCATTGGCATGTACTGATCCTCCAGAAGGACATAAAAGGTGGAGTATTAGACTTTTAGCTGAAACTCTTCGTGAAAAAGAAGGTTTTGAAACACTAACTCGTGAATCTGTTCGACTAATTTTAAAAAAAACTCAACTAAGCCTTGGTTAAAAGAA
>NZ_LWMV01000209.1 GCF_001639295.1 Methanobrevibacter curvatus
TATTATTATCACCACTACTATTATTACCAGTATTATTCTGATCAGACCCAGTAACATTAGCCACATTACTTATATTTCCAGTACCATTCAACTGAACAATTAAGCTAATAATATAAGAATCACCATTTAAGATGCTTGCAATAGTCCAATTAACAGACTGACCTACATGAGTAGGAGACCCGTTGGCACTGACAAAGATCAATCTAGTATCTAAAACATCAGTAATATTCACATTAGTCGCAGTATCAGGACCATGGTTAGTTACATTAATAGTATACTCAACCAAAGCACCATTCAAAACAGTACCAGACACATTCACAGTCTTAACAATACTCAAATTAATACTTGGAGTAACATTTACAGTACTATTATTATCACCACTACTATTATTACCAGTATTATTCTGATCAGACCCAGTAACATTAGCTACATTACTTATATTTCCAGTACCATTCAACTGAACAATCAAACTAATAATATAAGAATCACCATTCAAAATACTTGAAATAGTCCAATTAACAGACTGACCTACACGAGTAGGAGACCCATTGGCACTAACAAAAATCAATCTAGTATCTAAAACATCAGTAATATTCACATTAGTCGCAGTATCAGGACCAAAATTAGTCACATTAATAGTATACTCAACCAAAGCACCATTCAAAACAACACCAGACACATTAACAGTCTTAACAACAGTTAAATTAATAGCTGGAAGGACATTGATTGTTTCTATGTTACTTATATTATCTCCAATGTTAGAAATATTTGTGTTGTTGATGGTTACATTGTTTTCAATGTATCCAGTTCCAATGGCTTTTACTATTAAAGAAATAATATATGATTCTCCTGGAGCTAAATTAGTGATTGTCCAGCTAATAGTTTGAGAATTATTGGTGTAAGTTCCATTGGTTTGGTCAAATATTAATTTGGAGTTTAGAATGTCTGTAATATTAATGTCTGTAGCATTGTTTCCATGGTTTGTAACATTTATTATGTAATTTACATATTGACCATTTAAAATAGTTGTAACATTAGCTGTTTTACTGATGGAAATATTTGCAGATGGTAAAACATTGATACTTACCTCTGAATAATTGTTACCAGAGTTGTTTTGGATTGTGTTTAAACTAACATTGTTTGTAATGGTTCCTGTTCCATTTACTAAAACAGTTATAATTAAGCTTGCAGATTGACCAATTGGAATTTCATTAATGTGCCAAATACCTGTGGTAGGATTGAATGTACTTTGAGGAGATTCTGTATGTGATTGATAAACTAGCTGACTAGGTAAGGTTTCATCAACATAGACATCTACAGCATCATCAGTACCTGTGTTATTAACTATTATGGTGTAATTAATGGTTAATCCGTTAATAACATCTCCAGTGATATTAACTGTTTTAGTTATGGTTAGATTAACATTTTCAAAGGAGGTAATTTCTATAAATGAGCTGTTGTCTCCTGTATTGACTTGGTCTATGGTTGTTAGGTTAACTGTGTTGTTAATTGTTATATTTGAGCCATTGATTTTAACTGTGATATTTAAGACAACTGTGTCTCCATTTGTAATATTATTTATGATCCAAATTCCTGTGTTGTTGTCGTAACTTGTTCCTGGAGTTGAAGAGTAGTCTAAATAAGTTAAATTGTTTGGTAGAATATCTGTTAAGTTTACACCTGTAGCATTGTCAGGACCATTATTGGTAACTGTTATAATATATTTTAAAACTTCACCATTAAATATAAGCTGTGAAGCATTGACTTTTTTTGTAATATTTAAATTAACAGCAGCTAATATAGTGATATTTGCTTGTGATAAATTGTCACCTGTGTTGTTATCAAGGGTTGTTACATTAGCATTGTTGATGACAAATCCTGAGTTATTTGCTCTAACTACAAGAGTTAAAAGGGCAGATTCACCAGCTGTAAGATTTAGTTCCCAAACACCAGTAAGATTGTTGTATGTTCCACTTGTAACAATAGCTTCCAATAGTTCTAAATGGCTGTAATTAAGTAAGTCTGTGATATTTAAGTCATATGCATCTCCAGAGCCATTATTTGTTACATTTATAGTGTAGTTAAAAGTTTGATTGTTTAAAACAGTTCCATTAGTGGTGCTTAGTCCATTAATGTTTGCTGTTTTATTTACAGTTAAATTAAATTCACTGTAGGCAGTAAGGCGGTAGATAGGGTCTTCATTGTCTCCACCAGATTTAATATATGCAGTGTTATTTAAATGAGTTAAAGTAACATTAAATGAAGCATTACTAATTCTTGCATCATCATAGTATCCTTGCTCTTCTGTTCCATCAGGATGACCAAAGGTAACATTAGCCACAAAGTAAGGTAAGAGTAAAGGATTATTGCTTACTGATGAATTATTTAAAGTAAAGTTATAAGATAAAATAGCAAAAGTGTAATATGGATAATTTTGAGTAATATTGTAAATACTACCATTAGCACCATTTAAATAATTTTTCATTACATAATAATTGTCTATTGTAACTCCTGAGTATAGACCAGTTATATTATTCTGACCCCACCAATTCAAGTTAGCATTGGTATTAGTGCCAATATTATTTAAACTTATTACTGAATTGTTTACAAGTCTATTGTAGTTAATTATAGTATTAAAAGATGAAGAATTAACTATGATTCCTTGAATATTATTTAAAATATTAGAACTTGTTATTGTTGAATTATTTCCAATAGCTAAAATAGCTATTTCATTATTAGTAATGTTTAGATTGTTAATACTATTTTTAGTTCCATTAATAGTAATAGCTATTCCACTGTAATTATATATATTTGAATTAAGAATTTGGTTATTACCCGCATACTGTGTAAATATAAACCCATTGTTGTTTTTTATAAATGAATCATTAACAGTGTAGTTACTATTAGTTCCACTTATACCAATGGCATATGTGTTATTTGAAATATTATTAGTACTATTTAAATCTTTTATAGTGTAATTTTCATTACTTAATGCAAATTCAATAGCTATTGTATTGTTTGCGAAATTGTTATTTTTTAAGTTAAATGTAGTTTTAGTTGTAGTGAAACCTTGTGTGTTGTTTATAAATTCAGAATCTGTAACATTAATATTCTGATTATTATAAATAGCTCCACCTAAGCTTCCTTGATTCTTTGTAAAATTAGAATTAGAAACAATTGTATTAAGACCATTATTATAAATAGCTCCACCAGCACTAGCATTATTATTATTGAAAGTAGAATCACTAGCACTTAAATTAGTGCCACCATAATTGTAGATAGCACCACCATTTATTGCAGTGTTGTTAGTAAAGGTAGAAGTACTCACATTAAAACTAGCACCATTAATATTGCAAATAGCACCACCAACATCTCCAGTGTTATTAGTAAAATTAGAATTAATCACATCTACATTATTGCCACCATTATATATAGCACCACCACCACTAGTTCCATTGTTGTTTAGAAAACTAGAGCCATTAACACTAAAGTTAACACCACCATTATAAATGGCACCACCAGCACCTCCAGTGTTATTAGTAAAATTAGAATTAATTACATCCGCATTATTACCGCCATTGTAGATAGCACCACCAACACTAGTTCCATTGTTGTTTACAAAACTAGAATCATTAACACTAAAGTTAACACCACCATTATATATAGCACCACCAATACTTCCAGTGTTATTAGTAAAATTAGAATTAATTACACCAAAATTAATATCATCATTATTAAAGATAGCACCACCATAAGTTGCATTATTGCCATTAAACTCTGAACCACTCACACTAAAATTAACACCATCATTAAAGATAGCACCACCAAGAACTCCAGTGTTATTAGTAAAATTAGAACCAATCACACTAAAATTAAGACCACCATTACTATTAAAGATAGCACCACCATAGTAACTTGCATTGTTACCATTAAACTCTGAATCACTCACACTAAAATTAACACCATTCTCATTCCATATAGCACCAGCATAAGGTGCATTATTATCAGTAAAAGTAGAATTACTCACATTAAAGTTAGCACCTACATGATTAAGGATAGCACCACCACCAGTAGTTCCATTATTGCCATTGAAATTAGAGTCAGAGACACTGAAGTCATTTCCATCATTATTATAAATAGCACCACCTTGGGGTGCATTATTACCAGTAAAGTTAGAACCAATCACACTAAAATTAAGACCACCTATATTATTAAAGATAGCACCACCACCCTGCGATCCAGCATTGTTATTTATGAACTTAGAACCAATAACACTAAAATTAACCCCAATATCATTAAAGATAGCACCACCACCAAAAGTTGCATTATTAGCAATAAAATTAGAATCGTTGACATAAAAATTATGGCCACTAATAGTATAAATAGCACCGCCACTATGATCTGCAACATTATCTGTGAAATTAGAACTAATCACATCAAAAATATCACCAGTACTATGGATAGCACCACCGTAAGTTGCATTATTACCAGTGAACTCTGAAAAAAGCACATCAAAATTATCAGCATGATTCAGAATAGCACCACCATTAGCTGCATTATTATCAGTAAACTTTGAAAAAAGCACAGTAAAGTCAATGTCATAATTAAAGATAGCACCACCATAAGTTGCATTATTGCCCGTGAAATTAGAATTACTCACATTAAAATTAGAACCATTATCATTAAAGATAGCACCACCACGAAAAGTTGCATTATTGCCAATGAAATTAGAATTGCTCACATTAAAATTAGAATCATTATGATTAAAGATAGCACCACCATTACCATCCAAAGGAACAGAGCCACCAGGACCAAAAGCTTTATTATAACTAAAAGTAGAATTCTCTATGTGAAAACTAGATTCAATATTATAAATAGCACCACCACTAATATTAGCTGAGTTATTAGTAAAATTAGAATTCAACACAGAAAAATTACCACCAAGATTAATAATAGCACCACCAACATAAGCTGAGTTATTAGTAAAATTAGAATTCAACACAGAAAAATTACCGCCAGCATTATGAATAGCACCACCACCAATGGCTTCCATATTAACACCTCCACCATAAGCAGATGCAGAGTTATTAATAAAAATAGAATTGGTCACATTAAGAGTACCCATAGAATATATAGCACCACCACTGCCAGCACTATTATTAGTGAAATTAGAACCACTAACAATCAAATTAGCACTCATATTATTATAGATAGCACCAGCATACTGACTAGCAGTGTTATTAGTGAAATTAGAATTACTAACACTCAAATTACGACCACCATTATGAATAGCACCACCATTATCATCATAAGACACATTGGAATTACCATTTATAAATGTAATATTGGCTATTGTAATGTTATCCGCAACAATATTAAATATTCTATATAATCCTTCACCATTGAAAACAGGTGAACCATATTCTCCACTAAGTGTTAAATTATCAAAGGTATGGTTAAGAGTAATATTTGTATTTGAACCACCAAAAGAAGTAGAACTACCATAAATATAATCCACAGCCCCACTTTCACTACCAGCAATATGAATAACACAATTAGTTAATCCATTGCCAATAATCATTTGAAGAGCTGCAGAAAGATTTAAAAGAGCTTCATCCCAAGATGATCCATATCCTGGATTGACCCAAGAGGAGTTAACATAAAGACCATTACTATAATCAACCTTAACAAGTTCTAAGAAAATACCTTCACCATCAACTAGAGCAGTGATTTTAGCACTCTCACTAGAGTCAGTCAACATAACAGTAGAGTTTGAATAGCTATTTTTAGCACTTTGATTGTAGTAGAAGTCAGAAGTATTATTATTTAAAGTAATAGAGACATTGAAATCAGGTAAGAGTGAAAGAGTGTTAGGAACACTAGAGTCAGATAAGACTAGTTCATAAGATAAAGTAGCCCATTGGCTTTTAGGATAGTTTTCAGTCCGATTGGTAGTAGTGTTAACTATAGAATTTAAAGCTAGTTGAACAACATACCAGTTACTTAAATCAAGATTAGCAATATTATTAGTATAATACAGTCCAGTAATATTGTTTTGCCCCCACCAATTCAAGGTAGCATTTGTGTTGGTACCATTGTTATATAAATTATAACCTGTAGAATTATAAATTCTATTGTAGCTAATAATGGTAGAATCAGCACCAGTATTAACTAAAATACCATTAACACTTGAATTTATAATATTATTACGTGTAATATTATTATCAAAACCATTTACACTAACACTATATTGGTTATTATATAAAGTTAAGTTGTTGATAATATTATTGTTAGAACTTGTATTAAATACAACAGCAACTCCATTTACAAAACCACTAATATTAGAGTCTTTAATAATATTACCCATTGAATTAATACCACTAAGTCCATTAGTAAAAATAATTCCATTTATATTACCATAAGAACTAAATGGATCTGAAATAGTATAATTAGTCCTATTAGCAAGATTGTTACTACCACTAATAGCTACAGAATAATTATTATTAGATATAATGTTAATATCAGTAAATCCACCAACATCATAATTCTGATTACCAGTAAGTAAAAACTGAAGAGCAATATTATTATTTATTATTTTATTATTTGTTAAACTAAAGCTAGTAGTTTCAGTTCCAATAGCATGAGAGTTATTAATGAAATTAGAATTATCAATAATAGCATAAGGAGCAACAATATAAATAGCTCCACCATTAGGTGCAGAATTATTAGTAAAATTAGAATTCAAAATAGAACTAGTGTTACCCTTAATGAAAACACCAGCACCAGCACTACTCGCAGAATTATTACTAAAAGTAGAATTACTTGTTAAGAAATAGCTAGGTAAAACAATGTTTCCATAATCTCCATTTCCATTTCCAACATTTATCAAAACTAAAGAGCCTAATGTCATAGCTGTATAATTACCATTACCTGGACCAACATAGAAGTACCAGTTAGAACTAGTGTAGTTGTTTAAGGTATTAGTGTAACTACCACTACCAGTTCCAACAAATGAAAAACTACCAGAATAACCATATGCATAGTTCCCTTGTCCAGAACCAAGATATACAAGACCTATTTGATTAGGAAGATCCAAGAAAATAGCACCACCAAAATCAGCAGAGTTATTAGTGAAATTAGAATTGTTAACATTGCAATAACTACCATTGTTGTAAATAGCCCCACCATTATTCACTGCAGAATTGTTTATAAACTCTGAATTGATTACAGTTAAATTAAAAGCTAGTTGTTGGTAAATAGCCCCACCATCATCCTCAGCTTTATTGTCAATAAATCTAGAATTCTTAATAGTAAAGTTGTTTGAACTATTTCCAGTAATATAAATAGCCCCACCACCATTGTTGGTACCTATACCTTTTGCAGAATTATTAATAAAGTCAGAAACAGTGATTGTGAAGTTAAAAGCACCAGCATTATAAATAGCTCCAGCATTACTAGTTGCAGTATTGTTTGCAAATATAGAATTATTAACTTTAAAACTAGAACCACCAGTATTATAAATACCACCACCAAGATTTGCAGTGTTATTTGTGAAATTAGATTGGAAAACAGTAAAATTATTTGCCAAATTGTAAATAGCACCACCATATCTAGCAGAATTAGAATCAAATACAGAGTTATTTAAATTGAAATTAGTTCCAGTATTGTAAATAGCAGCGCCATAGTTACTAACATTGTTGCTTTTAAAATAAGAACCAGTAACATTAAAATCAGCAACATTATTATTGTAAATAGCTCCGCCATAACCATTGGCATTACTGTTACCAAGAGCAGAATTATTAATAAAGATAGAATCAGTGATTACAGTCTTTGTAACAGTATTATAAATAGCTCCACCACCAGTGTTACTACCATTTCCCTCAACACTATTGTTTTCAAAGTATGATTTATTAATGTTTAAATTAGAACCACCACTCCATATTGCTCCACCACCATTATTGTTTGTGGTCTCTTGAACTAGGTTGTTAGTAAAATTAGAATTATAAATACTTAAACCACCAGTAGTATGTCTAATTGCTCCACCTTGAGTAGCGAAATTATTGTTAAAAGCAGAATTTAAAATTGAGCCACTAGATCCTCCATTATGAATAGCTCCACCACTAGAAGCACGATTATCTGATAAATTTGAATTATTTAAAACAAAAATAATGCCAGTAGACCTAATTGCACCACCCTGATTCCCTGCACTATTATTGATGAAAATAGAATCAAGTACAGTTAAAAGACCAGTAGCATAAATAGCACCACCAGAAACACTTACACTGTTGTTAATAAACTTAGAATTAATAGCAGTTATATTAGTTGTAGATCCACCATAAATGGCACCACCATTAGATCCATTAGCATTTACAAAACTCATATTAATAAAACTAACATAAACATTATTATTTAAATAAAAGATAGTGGAATTGTTTAAAGCATTAAGTACAACATCTAATTCATGATCAACAGGATTTTCACCTAAACTTGTGTAAGCTAAGAAAGTAAGATTTTTAGAAATAGATAAACCAGTATTATTCATTAAAATACCGTTGTTAGGAATGTAACTGTTGTTGTAGTTACCAGTGGCAATATGTATTGTACCACCATTAAAAATTATATTTAAAGCAGCCTCAATACTTTGAAGAGCATAATCCCAACTACTTCCATTATTGTTATCATTTCCACCAGTAGAATTCACATAAACATCCAAAACAGGATCAATACCAATTAAAGCCAAATAAACATTTTCATAATCAATTAAGCCATAAATAGTAGCATTAGGAGAAGAATTAGTCAACTGAATAGTAGGAGAACTATAAAGGTTCCTCCAATCCTGAGTTACAGATGAATTAGATCCACCAGAGTTGAGAATAAGATCAACTGAAAATACAGGTAATCTTGAAGCATTAATCCCATTAACAGCAACATTTAAAGCTAAAATATAATAAAAATTAAGATTAGTGTATTTAAGATAATTTTCAGTTCTATTTGTAAAACTTGCATTAATATCAATAGTATTCAAATAAAGGGTTAAAACAAACCAATTATTTAAAACAATAGACCCTGTATTAGAATAAAGATCAGCAATGTTTGTATTTTGACCCCACCAGTTGTAGTTAGCATTGGTATTAGAACCATTATTAATAAGATAATAAGAAGCAATAGGATTGTTAACAATACGATTAAAATTAATAGCTGTATTTGTAGCACCATTATTAATATATATAGGATTAGTATTGTTCAATATATTATTTCCAGTAATATTATTCATATTTCCAGTAATATTAATACCTACTGTATTATTAGTGATTGTAGAGTTGAGAACAGTAGTATTGTATCCTAAAAGTAAAATAGATATATTATCATTTGTTAAAGTAAGATTAGAAAGAATATTATTTCTTGCACTAGTGTTTACAGTAATAGCTACACCTGAAAGATTAGAAATATTAGAATTAATAACCCTATTATCCATAGTATATATATTAGGATTAGCAGTAAAAATTATAAACCCTATATTATAATCATTCAAGACAGATTCTTTTAAGAAAGTATAATTACTACGATTACCACTTATTCCATAGAAGTAGTCATTGTCAAGTATCTTAGTTCCATTAATTGTAAAGTCGTATACTGAAAAAGATAAATCATTATAACAAAATTGGATTGCAATTGTGTTGTTGGATATATTACTGTCATGTATTTGGAATTCTAGTGTACCAGTCCCAATGGCTTGAGAGTTATTTTTGAATTCAGAATTATTAATAGTAGTTTTATTTATTGTATAAATTCCTCCACCATAATAAGCAGTATTATTATTAAAATTTGCATAATTAATGTTTAAAGTATCAGAATTATAAATAGCACCACCATTGCTAGATGCATTATTACCAGTAAAATTAGAACCAACCACACTAAAATTAACACCAGTACTATAAATAGCACCACCATTTATAGTTGCTTTATTACCAGTGAAATTAGAATCAATCACACTAAAATTAACACCAGTACTATAAATAGCACCACCATAACTAGATGCATTATTACCAGTAAAATTAGAACCAACCACACTAAAATTAACACCAGTACTATAAATAGCACCACCATTATTAATTGTTGCATTATTGCCTGTGAAATTAGAACCAACCACCCTAAAATTAACACCACCATTTAAAATAGCACCACCATAACCAGCAGTATTACCCATGAAATTAGAATCAACCACACTAAAATTAACACCAGAAGCACTATTAAAAATAGCACCACCATCTCGAGATGCATTATTACCAGTAAAATTAGAACCAACAACACTAAAATTAACACCAGTACTATAAATAGCACCACCAATATTAGTTACTTTATTACCTGTGAAATTAGAACCAACAACACTAAAATTAACACCAGTATTATAAATAGCACCACCATAACTAGATGCATTATTACCAGTAAAATTAGAACCAACCACACTAAAATTAACACCACTATTGTAGATAGCACCACCATTAACACTTGCAAAATTATTAATAAATGTACAATTGATAACTGTTATCTTAGTGCCTCCAGCCTGGTTATTTATTGCTCCACCATTTGAAGCTATTCCATTTTGGAATATTATGTTTGTAAATGTTACATTCGTATTATTAGCAGTTATGTTAAATATTCTATCCATTCCACTGGCATCAATAGTAACATTGCTTCCATTTCCGTAAAAATTCCTATTGCTACTAACAGAGATATTATAATTACCAGTACCACTATAAACTCCCTCATTTAAATAAATATCTTCATCAGAAGAAGCAGATATTGCTGCTTGAATTCCACCAGAATAACTAGGATCAATAGTAATAGCACCACTAGCAGATTGTATACTAATTACAAAAAGCAATAAAATTGAAAGTGCAAATATTATTTTCAACGAGCTTTTTTTAACATAATAAACCATTTATATCTTCTCCAAATTTGTTTACACACCATCATTTCTATTTGTAAACAAATATAATATATATAAAAAAAATGTAATTATAATAAACTTATATAATCATTTTTCATACCTAATGGCTGTGTAACAATTTGAAAATCTAAGTTTCTAAATTAGTTAATTAAGTTAAAATTAAGTTAAAATTAAGTTAAAATTATATTTATAACATATAATAGATTTTATTATAAAAAATAAATATAAATATTTAATAAAATTCTATTTTAATATGACCTATTCATTAAAAATAATTATTTTAAATGCTTAATTTTTATTATTCTTTAAATATTTAATTCAAATTTAACTAATTAATAGGCTTATTTAATTAATATGACTTATTTAATTAATAGGACTTATTTATTAATTATATTTATATTTAATTATTTATTTTTTATAAAAACATCTAT
>NZ_LWMV01000210.1 GCF_001639295.1 Methanobrevibacter curvatus
AAATAATATAGATATTTATATAGTACTTAAAAATGTTAAACATAAAAGATTTTGTTAAATTTTTTTAAAAATCTTGAGTTTAAACACTATCTCTTTTATTTATTCTTTTCTATTTTTTCTTTTTTTCTTTTCATGACTTTTGTTTAAAATAACCTTATGATAAGTTATTAAATATATACTTTGAAAAACATAGTTATATTGCAATACATTAGAACAATATTTATTGATGGCTTATTATTTTTTTCTCAAAGCAAACATTATCTAAATTATACTAAAATATTTTTAGTATTTTTTGTACTGATTTTTTTTTGAAGGGTTATTTTAAAAAATCTTTTTTTATTAACTAATTATTTGCTAAAAATATATATTTTAAATAAAGTGGAAGTGATTTTATAATGTTTAAAAGGAACGACAGAAATAATAGAGATAGTATGGATAATAGAGATAATAGAAGTAATCGTAATAATAATCGTTATGATAGTGCTCCTGTAAATGTAGGAGAAGAATACGATGTTAAAATCGAAGATACTGGTAAATCCGGAGATGGAATAGCTAAAGTAGAAGGTTACATTCTTTTTGTTCCTAATGCTAAAAAAGGTCAAGAAGTTAAAATAAAAGTCACTGAAACTAAGCGAAATCTAGGATTTGCTGAATTAGTAGAATAATAATCATTTTATTATTCACATTTTTCTTTTTTTATATGTTATATTTCGTTCTATTTCATTAAAATCTACAAATAATAAAATCCATACAAAAACAACTAAATAATGGACAACCACATTGATAATTTTTTTAGAAAATTATATATTTTTGTTGATGCAATAGTTTAAATAATATCTATATCAATCTAAATAACATCTAATAATAATTTTAAATATAATTGTCAACTTATTTTCAATAAAATAATAGTGATAATAATCAAATATGGAGAATTAAAATGGTTTTTGAAATAAAGCATGGATTAATAAAAAGAGATAGCTTAGACGAAAGTTTTGAACTTTATGATAAAAATGGCTACTTTGAAGATGATGAAGTTCTTGTAGCCATTGATACTGATACTTTAATTAGTATTCAAATTCTTATTCACACTATTAGTGAAAATAAATTTAAAAAATGGAATAAAATAAAAAAAACAAAAGAAATAGAAGATATTTCTAGTTTATTTTTAAAATTAGGATATAAACGAGAAGATGTTATTAAATTCCTTAAACAATTAGAATAAAAAAAAAGAAGTGTTAATTAAAAAAATTATAATTGATTGAATTTGAAAAAAATAATTGAAATTAAATAAGTATTAAACAAGAAAATAATGATTAAAATGGTTAAATGAACAATTTTTTAATTTAATCTCTTTTTGTAATATTAACTTGGGTAGGAGCTATTAAAATAAGGTATTTATCATCAGTTCTTGAAAGTGAAATGGCTTCAGCATTGTACTTTTCTCTTAAAAACTTAATTTTAGAAATAGCCATTTGGAACAATTCAGGACCCTCATTTTCAAGATAAGCTAAATCAACAATTACTGGGTTTTTTTCAGAAACAATTTGATCATTGATATAATCAATATCATCAGCATTTCTAGGTCTTATTAAAATAATATCTATAATAGTTTGCTCTGGAGTAATTGAAATCGGAACTTCAAAGGAATTATCAGGTTCTGCACCTAATTCTTCATCTCTTATATCATCTTCAGTATACACTCCAAAACTTTTTTTTAAATTATCTATAATTCCCATAATAATTCCCCTAAAAATTTATATATTAATAAAACACTCACATTAATAAATAATAATCTTTTTTATTATATATAGTTTCCCATTAAAATACTTAAATTTAATCTATTAATATTTTATCAAATGAATATAGTCATGTTTTAAATTATAAAGATATTAAATATTTTTTAATGAACTTTTATTTTTAAGAAGCTATTATAATCTAAAACAATATGCTTTTTTTCTTGAAAAAAAGAACAATAAGCTTATTCTCCATAATAATATTAGAAAAGAATATTTAAGAAAAAAGTTAATTATCAATCTTTTCCAAAATTGCATCTAGTAATTTTGAAGCTCCACCATTTTTCATATCAACAGCAGGCAGATTATATTCTTTTTCAAAATCTTCTGGAGATAAATCTGTTTCATTTCTAAGATTAATAGAAAGTCCAATTACTTCTGTTGGTTCAATAGCTTCAATAGCTTTTATTTCATCATTAATTCCTCTTGGTTCCCGGAATGGGTGATTTGGTCTGTGACAAACTATGGTAAAGTCAGGATTGGCTCCAATCAAAATAGATGCAGATAAACCACGTGGGTGAGGATTTCCAATTTCTGTTAAACTTGATTGACCTTCAATAAAAATTATATCTGGATTTTTTTCTTCTTCAATAACTTTAAATGATTGTAAAATAGCTGATGGAACATCCATAGCAGATAAACTTCCTGCTCTAAAATTAAAATCAACAGGCCATTCTAATCCCATTTCATCTGTAGAAATAGTTCCAACTTTTAAACCTCTTTTAATTGCTTCTTCACCTAACAACCTTGTTGTAGTCCTTTTACCACATTCTTGAGAAGTACCTCCAATAAATACTACTGTTGCTTTAGGTTTATAAGAGATTTTAGGAAGTATTTCACAGCACTTGTCATGACTAATCCCAAATAATTTGTCAATAACATCTACCCTTGGACTAATTTCTTTAATAACCACATTTTTTTCTTTTGCAAAATTTAAGAGGGCAGAATTCTCTTCAATAGATAAAGATCTAAATGAACAAACCACATTTTTATTGTTATCAATAGCTTGAACAGCATATTTTAAAGCAGCTCCTTCAGCACCAATTGGAAGCATAATAGCAACACTTTTAGCATCTGTATTTTCAATTAAATCTAATAGACTCTTTGAAATTGTGTATTTTCCAAATTTTTTTCCATGTTTACTTTCATCATCATCAACAAAACCAAGAGTTTCGATTCCTTCAAAATTAGAGAATTTTTCACCACCTCCTCCTCCACCAATAACAATAAACGGATTTAAATCTTGAATCTCTTTAACTGAAGAAATAAAATACACACAATCACCTAATCTTTAAAATTTTTCTGCAACAATCTTTAAAGCATTTTTATAAAAAATAAAATATATTATGATAAATATGACCTATAAATTATATAATATTTAAGCTAATTATTAAAAAATTAATATGAATTTTACAAAACTATAATTTAATAAATATATTTTTCATTATTATTAAATATTTGGAAAAAATTTAAATGTTTTATTATAAAAAATAAATGCTTTATTTAAAAAACAAATATAATATTATAAAAAGCAAATATAATATTATAAAAAATAAATATAATGAATAAAAATAATTTATTAAAAAGTTTAATTAAATACTCAAAAAAATGAAAAAAATTAATATTTTATCATATAAATTTAAATAAAATTAATGGAGATAAAATGACTAAAATGATAATAGATTGTCCAGTTTGTGGAAATCTTAAAAGTGCAGAATACACTACCCACACAGATGAAATTCCTTACTTTGGAGAAATTATGGAAGCAACTGTAAAGTGCAATGAATGCGGATATAAACACAATGATGTGATTGTTCTTGAACAAAAAGAGCCTGTAAAATTTGAATTGAAAATAAATAAATACAATTTAAGCTCTAGAATAATAAAATCTCCTTCAGCTACAGTTTATATTCCTGAATTAGGATTAAAAGTAGAACCAGGACCAAAATCAAAAGCATATGTATCAAATGTAGAAGGCGTCATTATTAGATTTGAAGATGCCATCAAAAGAGCATTAGCACTCTTTGAGGATGACGAATCTCAAAAAAATGCTAAAATCATTTTAAAACAACTAGAAAATCTTCTTAAAGGAGAAGAAAAAGGAACATTAGTAATTGATGATCCCTTTGGTCAGAGTCAAATTATAGACTTAAAAGCAAAAAAAAGAACACTAAACGAAGAAGAACTAAAAGATTTAAAAACTGGATTTACAGTTATTGAATAATAAAATAATTATGGATAAATAACTAAAGTATTTAAAAATAACAATTAAAATATCTAGAAACAATAATTAAAATATCTCTAAACTTAAATCTAAACTTTTTACAGAATGAGTTAATGATCCTAAAGAGATTATATCAATGTCAAAAAATGCATAATCTAAGATATTCTCTTCAGTGATACCACCAGATACTTCTAAAAGTACTTTATTCCTAATATTTAATTTATTTAAAGTTAAAATAGCTTTTTCAACTAAATCTGGGGAAAAATTATCGAGCATTACTATATCTGCACCATTTTGGACTGCAACAATCAAATTATCAATATCTTCAACCTCAACCTCAATTTTTTTTGAAAAACTAACCTTTTCTTTTGCCAATATAATGGCTTTAGAAATAGAACCTATAATGGCTATGTGATTATCTTTTATTAAGACCAAATCATCTAATCTAAATCTGTGACTATCTCCACCACCTGTAACAATAGCTTGTTTATCAAATTTAGCAAGTGAAGGAAATGTCTTACGTGTTCCTGCGATTTTAACTTTAGAATTCACTGTTTTAACTTTATCTGACAATTGTTTTGTTTTTGAAGCTATTCCACACATTCGCATTAATAAATTTAGTAGTGTTCGCTCAATTTTTAAAATTTCTCTTCCATTACCTTTAAATTTAAGGACAATATCTCCTTTTTGAAGCTTTTCTCCCTCTTTTTTAAATAATTCAAAAGAGATTTTGTATTTATTGAAAATATATTCTACAATTCTTAATCCTGAAAGAATACCCTCTTCTTTTGAAATAATTTGCCCATTAACAACAATATCATCATCAATTAAAGAGTCTGTTGTAATATCACAAAAACCAATGTCTTCTTCAATCATATAATCAATAATATTCATTTTAACCCTGCATAATCCTTTTTTGTTTTTTAAATTCATAGAATTGAAAAAAACTATAATATATATTAAAAATGAAATAAATAAAAATATATTAAAAATATATTTAAAAAGTATATTAAAGATTAAATTTATTAAAAAATATATTAAAAAGCATATAAAAAATAAAAAAAATTAATCAAATGTAATTAAATATAATTAGATATAATTAAATGTAATTAATGTAATTAAATTTAATGAACTATTATATAATGAACTATTATATTATATAATTTTAATATTTATTATAAAAGATATATAACTTTTTAAATTTTAAAACAATACAATGGCTGTGCAGCAATTCGAAAATCTAATTTTCTAAATTTAATTAATTAAGTTAAATTATATTTATAAATTTATAATGAATTTTATTATAAAAATAAATATAAATATTTAATAAAACTCTATTTTAATTAATATTAATATCTATTTACTAAAAATAATTATTTTTAAAGCTTTAATTTTTATTATTCTTTAAAACAAACTTTTAAAAAAAGGTTCATCAAATAAGTTTTCTCAAAAATAAAGAAAACTAATTTAAATAAAAGTTTTTTACAAATTATAATTATTTTTAAATATTTATTTTTTATAAAAATATGTATTATTAATATTTACATATATTTTAACATATTTTAATTAAATATCTGTTTTTAAATATCTGTTTTTACAAAAAATAGTTATTGCACAACCTCTTTTACTTCTATTTATTTTATATATAAATATATAGGTATTTTTCATGACATTGATTACACATATCTCTGATATTCATTTTGGTAGCTCAGCTTTTAATGAAGAAATATATTTAAAATTTGTTGATGAAATAAACAATTCAAAAACAGATTTTATTATTTTAACTGGAGATTTGACTGATAATGGTTATTATTCATCATTTTTAAAAATTAAAGAATATTTAAACATGTTTGAAGCTCCATTACTATCTATCCCAGGAAACCACGATGCACGTAATGTGGGATTTAAAGTTTTTGAAGATGAGATTGGAGAGAGAAATTGGGCAAGGAAAATTTCAGATGATGAAATTTTAATTGTAGGGTTGGATTCATCAGAACCTGACTTAAATAATGGTAATATAGGGAGATTTCAACAATTATGGCTGGAAGATCTGTTACAAACTACAATAGACGATTCTATTTTTTCTATTGTTGCTCTTCATCATCATTTAATACCTATTCCAAATACTGGTCGCGAAAGAAACGAACTTTTAGATGCAGGGGATGTTTTAAAATCTTTAGTTGATAAAAAAGTCAACTTAGTTATTTCAGGCCATAAACATGTTCCATATATTTGGAAGCTTGAAGACAGCTATTTTATTAGTGCAGGTTCTTTATCTTCTAATAAATTAAGAGGGAAAATTTTAAACTCTTATAATACCTATGATATTTCTAAGAATAATGTTGAGGTTCTTTTAAATCAAATAGATGGAAGTAAGATTTTTTTAGCTTCATTTGAAAGAGATTAATGAAAATTTTTGCCATTGGTTTTAATATATTGCATTTTTAAAATAAAAAAAGTTATATATTATTAAAATCAGATATTTTATACACTAATAATTTTCAATTTTTCAACTATTTTTTTTTAAATTAAAAAAATATTTTTTTAAATTTATTTTTTATAATTATTTTTTATAATTTATTTTTTTAATTTAGTTTACTTTTTAATCTTTGGAGGGGTTTAATGAAAGTTATAATTGATGCTTCTAATGTAGCAAATTATGGTAGAACAGAAGATTCAAAAGCTAAATTGGATTATATATTAACAGCTATTAAAAAATTAGAAGAAGATAAAAATGAATTTATAATTATAGCTGATGCATCTTTAAAACATGAAATAGATCAGAAAGATAAATACAAAAGTTTAGTTGAAAAAAAGGTAATTCACGAAGTTGAAGCAGGTAACAATGCAGATCACTTTATTTTAAATTCAGCAGAAAAAGCTAACTCTAAAATTTTGTCCAATGACTATTTTAGAGATTTTTCTGATGAATTTTTAGATATTAATAATATGAGAATTTCATTTTCTTTTGAAGATACAGGAGAAATAAAATTTGGTAGAGTTAAAAAACCTAAAAGAGTTAAAAATGTTCTTACTAATATTTGTACAGCTATTTTAAATGAAATGAATGGGAAAAAATATGAAACATACTCTGAAAAAGATGAAATAGATTTCAGTCCTTTAAACATTGCTAAAGAATCTATTTTGCGTATGGACAAATCTAATCAAGATGACATTAGTTCTAAAATAGAAGGACTATTTTCTAAAATACCTTTTTTTGACAAAGTAGTTAGTATGGTTGAAGAAGTTGAAACTTCTGCACCACATATTATTTTTGTCCTTGTTCATCCAAAAAATTATAAAGAAGCAGTTAAAAATGCAGGAAATATTTCTGTTACTGTTGGTGATAGATTAAAATTAAACAAAAATCCCTTAATAGCAATTAGAAATGATTTGTATATGAAACCAGGGAAATTTGATTTAAATATTATATATGCTGACGAAGTTGAAGATGAAGCACCTTATGATGTTGAAATAAGAATAAATTCTAATGATGAAGTTTTTATTAAAAAGAACTCTAGAAATATAGCCAGTACGGTTGCAGGAAGAATTGGGTCATGGAAGTTTCCAATTGTTTCAGTTAAAAAAGATATTTTTTTAGAAAAACCTGGTGAATTTGAAGTTTCTTTAAAAGCAGCTGTTAAATTAATTGATAAATCCAAAAAATAGCTTTAATATATTTATATTTAGTGAGTAAGAACATTTAAAAATATAATAATAATTTTGGAACATAATCTTACTAATAATAGTAACAATAATAGTAATAGTAATAGTAATAATAATAATAATAATAATAATAATAATAATAATAATAATAATAATTGATGATATAATGAATAATCACAGTTTTACACGATGGATATTTAAATTATTAACCAAGAAAAAAATCATTAGTATTGGAACCAATTACCATCCATCAACTCCAATGGAAGTTGAATATGTTGAAATGTTTAACTTTACCAATACAATGTTAATGGAAATTGAAGAAGCTCAAATTTCCAGCGATAGCATATTCTATAATCTTTTAAGAGATCTTGGGTCTGAAAATATTCCAAAAAACCATAAATTTTATGAAATTGTTGAAGCAGAAAAGAAAGTTGAGGAGTATGCTCTTGTAAGTAATATTATTATGGGCAGTGACCGTTATCTCTATGTTGAGTTACTTAATCCAAGCCCAATTATTGAACAATTTTCTAAATTCATTTTAGAGGAAAATGGAGAGATAATTGAGCAAAGTTCGACTGAGATTGTTTCTAAAATGCTTTCTAAAAATGATGCTATTCGTGTTGCAATAAAACTTGTAGGATTAGGTCTTGATAATAATATTAAGGTTAGATCTGCTGTTGGAATGACTGGTGCCGCTTCAATTGAAAGATCAATAAAACTTAACAGAGAAATTGGAGATTTTCCTGGTGTTGGTTTTACTAAATTAGGTGGAGAGTATGCAATAATTTTAGATACAAAGTTTTCTAGTCCTAAAACAAACATTAATGATAACCACAACTATCTTTTTATTGACATTATGGATTCAACAAAGTTTACAAATGACTATGGAAAGGATAAATTAGTTGAATTAATGAATAGTGTTAAAATTTTTATTGAAGAAGAGTGTAAAGGCAAAATAGAAGGATATCGTCATGGTGGAGACGATTTAATAGCAAGATTTCCAAGTAAAGACTTAGCTATTAGGGCTGGTCTTGATTCTGCTTGGTTTACACTTAATAATGGTGCAAAAATCAGAGCAGGTATTGGAAAAACAAGACGTGAAGCGGGTGAACGTGCACAAATGGCTGATGAGATTCAAATATTTAATCCATTATCCCTTGTTGTTTTTGAGCTTGCAAATGGTTTATATGGGTATTATGTTCCTTCTGAGTTTATTCGCACTATTTTATCATTTATTTTTACAAAAAAATCTAAAATTTTTGGTGTTTTTATTTTTGTTTTTGTAGTTTCATATATTTTAGCACTACTTGGCATAGGTGAATTTGGATTTTTAGCAGTTATAATTGCTATTTTTTATGCTATTTTATCATAAAATTAAATTTCTTTTTTTAATTTTATTTTAGTTTTTTTCTTTCTTTTTAAATAGTTATATTTGTAAAGTGTTTCAATTATTTCTTGTTTTTGCTTGTTTTAGATTTTAATGAATTTTTTTATTTAATTCTTTTATTCACTCATTCTTTTTGCCTCTAAGATTATTTTTGTGACTTCTTTTGATCTTGCACCTTTATCTAATCTCCAGTTTGTGGAGGCTTGCATATCTAACCATTCGGCTAATTCTTTTGGAAGTGAAATGTTCATTCGTGATTTTTCAGATAGCTTCCAAAGTCTATCTACTTCATCATTTTTTGCCATGCTTTATAATTTATTTTTTTATATATAAACCTTTTTCTATTTTTCTTTTTTAGACTTAATTATTTATTACAATACTTTTTCACATATATTTTATATATATTTATTTATTTGTGTATGTGTGTATGTACACATTTTTATATTTATTTTTTAATTATTTTTTAATTGTTTATTTCTTATTTTTTTAGATCTTTTTTTGATTTTTTTTGATTTTTTTTAATTTATTCAATACTTTCAATATTTTTTTTTATTGTTTAAACGTGATAAAATTAATAATATTGGATATAAATTAATTTTTTTAATTTTTATATTATTTTTATTTATTATTTTCAAAATTACTTTATTGATTAGTTGTTTTATTTTATATTCTGGATTAGTTTATCTAAACAGTTAAATATTTGTGTGTTTATGTGTACACAATTACACACATAATAAAGTTTATATATGTTTATCATTAAATAGAATTATATCCATAAAAAAATTTAGTTTTATGCAATGTTTAAAAAAAGTGTTTATTATTGTAAATCAAAAAATATCAAGAATTGTATGTTCTAATGGTTTCGTTTTCATATATACTTTTTTGAATGACTATTAGATTGAATATATGTGTTTTATCATGATTCTTTTTTAAATGAATTATTGATTTCAATTTATCATTCATTATATAACTCATTATATAATTCATTATATGAATCTAAGTTTTTTTATTTATTTAAAAAAAAGATTTTATCATTTTATTTTTAATTAAATGCATTTATAATAAAAAATTTATTTATTGGTGTAAAAATGGGATTAAAACTTGAGGGAAAGTTTGCAATTATAACAATTTTCATTTTAATTGCTTTTTTGTTAGGATCAGGTATAGGAATATCTGTAGGTATATCTGATGGGGATTTAAAAAATCCAGTAGTTAATTCCTCTAATAATTATACATTAGAAGATTTAAACACAACTAAGTTGCCCAATACAGAAATAACGGATGATGGTTCTTTAGATGAAAAAAATTCATCAAATCAAAACTATTCTACAAGTGAAGGCAGATATTATTCAAATGAAGATTTAAAAAATAAAAGAATGGTTAATAATACCGTTTTAAAAGAATAAATATATTTAAATTCTTTTTTTACAGTTTTTTTTCTATATATTTTCTTACTTTTTTCCTTTTCTGCTTTTTTTCTTTTTATTTTTTTATTTAAATCCTTATTTCATGAAGTTAAAAATGAAAAGTAAAGACATTATTAATGTAGATTATAACAGGATATTTTATTTACTTCTTTAAATGATGAAGTTTATAAAGACTATGACTTCTGTTTATTTGGTTTTTTTTGAATTTTTAAATAATTCAGTATCTATTTATTTTACTAAAAAAACAGACCTATTTGAGTTGAAATAGTGAATGCTTCAAAACAATCTTTTTTACCCACAATTCAATAATTCTCCTAATTATTTTGATATATCATTTTTCAGATTCCTATTTATTAAACCTTAACTTTTTTTAATTCTTCAAACAAATCTGTTGGTATTTTTGTATGTATTTGATTATTTTTGGTCATTTTATCCTTATTTTTTTTAAAAATGCGTATTAATAAAGAATAAAACCTATTGGAAATGTTATAACAAATTGTTCTTCTGTTCCTCAATTTTTACCACAACTTAGATTAACATTATTCTTGCAATTGTTATTGCTATAAATATATTCATTATTCGTCTCCTGGAAATATTTTATATTCTAATTATTATTTTTAAAAAGGGTTTCTTATAATTGAAAAAAATTGAAGAGGTTTGTATATTAATTAGCAGGGTGTCTGAAAACCCATGAAAAAATATGGGTTAAAATCCCTTAAAATTTTAAATTGAATAGCAAATAAAACTAATTTAGTAAAAGTACAATTGTATAATTTTGTAAATTTAAATTAAAGGTCAATTAAATCGAAATATTTAAATATAATGAAATATATATTGTTATT